>JAIRLD010000089.1 GCA_031259665.1 Puniceicoccales bacterium
CTGATAGTGGTAATCGGTTTCCATTATTTTCAGAGGAGAAGGAGAAACCAAGGGATTATATGAATCTTTTTCCCCGTTCTGCGTACCGATTCCGTGGGGTTCATCCCCACCGGATTTCCCATCACTTTTTTCCCGTTGTTCAACGGGTACGGGCGATTGTACCTGGGTCGTAGGAACAAAATCTTTTTTTCGAAAAGACCATTCCGCATTTCCATGTGCTTCTACTTCGGTAACCTCCTTTTCCTGTGTATTGGAGTGAAGGCCTAAAACTCCACCTAAGAAATAACAGCAGATTACCACTAAAAATAAAAAACAATTAAACCACATCCCAAAACTCCCATCGTTAAGCTTTTAGCTCAACGACACCATTCATAAAAAAAATAATAAAATAGTCAAGGGAATTGCGGAATAAATATTAAATCGATTTAAGAAAATGCAAAACGGTGCATTAAAGTGATTGAGTAAAGACTTTTACACCTTTGAGAATGGCGGAAGTTCCGATACAGAGTAAGAGAATACCCACCAATTTTCGGATCACTCGCAATACCTTTGGTTGCAAGTATTTTGAAAATTTGCACCCCAGAACGAACGTAAAATAGACGAGAATCATCGTTACCGCAAGTGCTAAATAAAAGATAATGGCATAGTCAAAAGAGTCAGGTAATTCCATACGCTTTACGAGTGTGGCCGTCATGGTTCCGGGACCGACCAGTAGGGGTGTTGCGAGTGGTGTAATCACTAAGCTCGAGAGATTTTGGGTTGTGCTGTCGCTCTTTACATCACTATCGGAATTTTTAGCGGTAACCATACTAAGCCCGATGAGGAGGATAAATAATCCTCCACCCACTTGAAAAGCTTCCGTTGAGATGCAAAAAATATCGTTGAGGATCACTTTACCAAAGAGGGCGAATGCGAAAAGCAATATAGCACCGACGATGCAAATTTGTTTAGAAGCTTGTAGGCGTTCGATAACCGTATTGCTCTGGCTCATCCCCAACATGACCGTGATGGAGGTCGGTGGATTGAGGATGATATAAATTTGAATGATAATTGTGCAAAAAATTTGGATATAGTTAATATTTTCCATGGTAATTTACTCCGATTCCTTTTCTTGTGTTTTATTTTCAATTGCAAGCTTTTTATCATCTTTTTTTTGTTTTTCTGGAGATGTTCCATCGATAAGGGTAGTTATGGTCTCTTCGATCTTTTTTTCATCGATCTTTTTGGGGACCGGTCGGCGGCGTGTAGCTGTGGGTTTTGAGCGGAAATCTCCGTATTTAACCAATTCGTAGACGTGTCTACCCTCGATCGTTTCGTATTTCAGTAGTGCTTCCGCCAGTTTTTGGAGGAGGGCGTAATGTTCGGTGAGGATTTTTTTCGCGCGTTCGTATTCATTTTGGATTGTTTTAGCGATTTCCGCATCGATTTTTTGGGCGGTTTGTTCGCTATAATTTTGATCGCGGGCGATTTCTTTTCCGAGGAAGACGTGGTCTTGATTCTCGCCGTAGGCGATCGTTCCCAGGTCACTCATACCCCAGTCGCAGACCATCTTTCGCGCCAGTTTAGTGGCCGATTTGATATCACCGGCGGCACCGCTCGTCAATTCATTGAATGTGATTTCTTCGGCAACACGTCCGCCCATGGAACAGCAAATGTTGTTTAAAATATTCGTTTTGGAGTAATTAAGTATATCTTTTTTGGGCATAAACATCGTACTTCCTAGAGTTTGTCCGCGGGGAAGGATCGTTACCTTGTGGACGGGCATATCGCCGGTATCGACGATCGCTTGAATAATGGCGTGGCCAGCTTCATGGAATGCGGTAACTTTTTTATCCTTTTGATCCATGAGTTTGCGGCGTTCGCGACCAAAGGCGACCTTATCGTGGGCTTCATCGATTTCCGCCCGATCGATTTCTTTGCGATTGTAGCGCGCACAGAGTATCGCCGCTTCATTGAGTAAATTTTCTAGGTCGGCGCCGGAAAATCCCGAAGTATGCCGAGCGATTTCTTTGAGACTGATATGGGGTTTGAGTTTAAAGCGTACGGCGTGGACCTTTAAAATTTCGAGACGACCTGTGAGGTCGGGCATATCAATAACCACCTGGCGATCGAAACGTCCGGGGCGAAGGAGGGCGTTGTCGAGTACATCGGGACGATTCGTCGCGGCGATGACGATGACGCCATTATTTTCTTCAAAACCGTCCATTTCGACGAGTAGTGAATTGAGCGTTTGTTCCCGCTCGTCATTTCCGCCGCCGATACCAGCTCCGCGACTTCGTCCGACCGCATCGATTTCGTCAATGAAGACGAGGCAGGGGGAACTTTTACGGGCCTGTTCGAAGGTATCGCGCACACGGGCTGCACCGAGGCCGACGAACATTTCGACGAAATCTGATCCGCTTACGTTAAAGAAAGGCACATTCGCTTCGCCGGCGATGGCGCGGGCAAGTAACGTTTTACCGGTTCCGGGGGGGCCGACCATAAGGAACCCCTTGGGAATTTTGGCACCGATATCCCTAAACTTTTGCGGATTCTTCAAAAAGTCGACGATTTCCGCCACCTCTTCCTTCGCCTCTTCATAGCCTGCGAAGTCCTTAAATGTTTTTTTGTTATTTTCCTTGGAGATGAGTTTCGCCTTACTTTTTCCGAAAATAAGGGCGCTACGATTCGCATTTTTAAGGGGACGGAAAAAGAAAATATAGATAAAGAAGATGAGGATGAGTAGCGGTAGGATGCTGATGAGCAGGGACATCCAGAGGTTATTATTCGATTCTTCAACCCAGACATCCGAGGAATTCATGAGATCTTCGAAACGCTGACTCGTCAATTTTCCTTCGGCTTCGAATTGAATATAGTCTCGGATTTGGCCGTTGAGGAGGGTAATGGGTTTATCTATTTTTGCTTTACCGCTTAAAACGTGCCATTTTTCGCCCTTTGCGGGGTCCGATTTGACGAATCCCTGCGTGATTTGACCGGCCTTAGCGGCTTCGATAACCTGGGAAATGGTCCATTTTTTCTGGATCGATAGGGTCGAATTATAATTCTCCCAAAGAAGGCACATGACAAAAATAATAGCACTCCAGATGAAAAAGGAGCGCACGCGATTGCTATTTTTATTCGGAATTGGCGAAGTCATTATGCAATATACCTGTAACCCATGAATTTTTTTGTTTATGTCGACGAAAAAGTAATTTTTAGCGCGAAATTATTTTGGACTTTTACAAAATCGGCCGGCGGTAGGTGAGGGACCCAAATAATGGCACCCTTTTCGTCGCAGAGTACGGGAAGTTGGTGCCGTTGATCCGCGGGGATTTCTTTTTCGGAGAAGAGCTTTTTAAGAGATTTGGTTGGAGCGTTAATCGGTCGATAGCGGTCGCCATGGTACCACGTGCGTATTGAAATTCTGCCACATTTTTCATTGTTGACGTAGACGACCGAGCTATTGAGTTCCTCCGCGAGCAGATCTCGAGGAGAAAAAGGAACGATTGCGCGGGTTAATTTGTACCCTGTGGGTAGATATAGGGTTCCCGATTGCCAATTTTGGAAATCGATTTTGAAAAAACAGGGATATTTCGTCCTTTTGAACAGTATTTTTCGATCGATTTCGATAAACGTTTGGGCATGGATATTAATTTTTGCGGAGTCATTTCGGATAACGGTATCGAGAATTTGTTCGAAGCAGGGGCGCGGTAAGGGGCAATCGCGTAGCCAAAATTGAATGGCTCGGCGAATGATTGCGGTCTGGGAAACGTTTTGCAGGTCGAGCTTTTGAGAATCGGTACACAGGGCTTCCGCCATTTGTTGGAGGCAAAAAGCGTCCTCATCCAAATAACGATGGGCCAAAAGGAACCCCCTTTTCCAATTGCGTTCCCCAAAAATAGAATCCCATTTGGGCAATAGCCGGCGAAGGCGATTGCGCAGGTATTCGTCCCCACAATTACTTGAATCCTCACGCCAAGGAATTTGATTTTTCACAAATAGGTCGATAATTTCTTCTTTAAAAATATGAATAAGGGGACGGATACGATAGGTTCCATCGGCAAAAGATTGGCAATATTTAGGGGCAGCGATTTCTGTACTCCCCCGGGCTAGGCGCATAAGCATGGTTTCGATAACATCGTCGGCCTGGTGTGCGAGCAGTAGGTATGGGCTTCCCAGTTTGGCCATCATCCGCGAAAAAAAATCATAGCGCGCCTTGCGTAAAACCTCTTCCGCCGTTGTACCGTTGAATCTTTTCTCGGAAAAAAAATCAATGCCCAAATCGTCAGCCAATTGGCGTACAAATATTTCATCCCCATCCGTTTCTTGATCCCTCGTATTGTGATTGTAATGCAAAATCGCAAGCCGTCCCACGGGAAAGCGCGCCGCAGTAACAAGGCTTAAACAAACGGAATCAACACCCCCCGAACAGGTAATGCATAGCTTTTTATCACCAAAAAAATCAGGTGGAAACTCCAATCGCTGACCTATTTCGCCATTGACCGTCCGCGCAAATGTTCGCCAACTGTGCTCCATTGGAAACCATAGTGGCCAAAATGGAGAAATCCGCAAGGAGGCTGTTTGTGGGGCTTTGGCTATATCCATATCCAGGGGGCTCCGGCTGCCCAGGGGATGGATCCCCTGGGTTTTAGGGGGAAGGATCCCCCCTACTCAATTTTTTCGAGCAGGAGGTGACGATTAACGATTGATATACCGCTCAGCATGGAGCCGATAATTCCGAGGAAGCCCTGATCGGTGCCGCACAGGAACAGGTTTTTAATGGGGAGGACGCCGTCGTAAATTTTTTTAGGGGAGCCGTAGATGGCACCATTGACACGTCCTGTAAAGCGTTCGATGGTTAGGGGTGTGAAGAAGTCGCGATCCAGCAGGTTATTTTTCCAGGTATTAAATTCGAGACATTTATCGCCCAAAATTTTTACGGCCTGCTCGATGAGTTGTTCGAAGCAATTTTTTTTCATAGCTCGGTAAGTGGAATCGGAGAGGGCTTTCCATTTTTCATAATTAGCGAGGGCTGTAACGCGCAAAATACCTTCTCCCATGGCCTGGCCATCGCCGTAATGAAAATTATTGGGCAAGCAGATGACGCCGGAGGATGTTTCGATTTCGTCGGATGACTTTTTATAAAGAAATTGCGGTTTTTTTTCAAAGAAGATGATGGTATCATTCCAACCGAGTTCCTGAGGTTGTTGATCAAAGATGGCAATGGCTTCACAGAAAGAAAGTTGGCCTTTGGGAGTAGTTTTAAAATTTTCTTTATCGTAGAGTTTGACGGTTTCGGGGTAGCCGATTGTGGAAAGCACGTTTTTACACTCGATGAAATTCCCGTCGGAAAGGACGACGCCCGCGACCTTACCATTTTGGGTTTCGATGCGTTGGACTTCGCAGCGCAGGCGTTTTTCTCCGCCGAACTCCTGAAATTTTTGGAGTAGGAGCGTAAGAATTCTACGAATTCCCTCGAAAGGTCGTGCGAAACCCTCGAGGAAAATGGAGCGGAAAAGGATGACAAATTGTCCCCATGTCACATCGTTTTCCCGTGCGCTACCGTAGTAGAGGGTAGGTAAAAGGAGCATATCTTCCAGTTCCTGATTATTGAGTAGGGAGGAGAGAACCGCCCGCGTGGAGATATTTTGGGTCGAATCTTCCGTAAAAGGGTTAAATGTTTTAATTTTTGCGACCAGGTTGCGGAAGGCGTCGATGGACTGGGGGAAGAGGCGAGCGATTTCTGTTTCCAGCAATGCGAAATCGTTACTGAATTTTGCGGTTTTGTCATTAAGGATAATTTTGGAAAGATTTTGTTCACAGAGGCAAAGCAAATCGTAAGGGATGCGCAATTGGCGGAGTAGTTTGGAAAGCGGGGATTTAGAAATACCTTTTCTGACAAAGTTGGTGATGGCGTGTAATCCGACATCGATTTTACGGCCGAAGCGTGAGTAAAAGCTATTGAGGCCGCCGATGATGCTATGTTTTTCGACGACCAGAACGCGCTTACCGAATTGTGCCAAGCGAATTCCTGCGGCGAGACCCGATAGACCCGCACCGATAATAACCGAATCGTATTTCATATCCTATGGAACGACTTTCATAGTTTATACGCAAAATCGCAAAATATTCAATAATAAAATAGGCAGAATTTTTCTAAAATTAAATTTGTGTTTAATGGGGAGATCCTAATGCCAACGGCAAGGGGCAATAAAATGAATACCGTAAAAGGCGATATCCAATGCTGCACATTTCGTTTGGATATCTTCAAGCATCTGAACATTATCATCGATAGCAATGATAATCGTTGGTCTTTCAGTTACAATCTGTAGGAATGAGTGTACGATCAATCCTTTTTGCTGACCTTTGTTGGGATCGAAAACATTTGCAAAGATAACACCGTCTTTGTACCTAGGAAGTGCGGTGATTCTTTCGTATACTCCTCGATTACTCAGAGACTGAAAATAGAGATCGCATTGCATTCTGCCGAAGGGAGGTCTATGGATATGGTGTAAGATGGTAAAATCAGAAAGAAAATCTCTTTCCAACTCCGGAGAAAATGAAACGGATTGTAGTGCGGCAACAATTTCATCGGATAGCGAAACGGGTTGTAGTGCAGCAACGATTTCATCGGATAGCGAAACAGCTTCCGTTACGGGAGGGAGTTGGCGAGGAGGATATCCAAAAGTACCGCCGAATGGTAGACCCAAAGATTGCATAGCGTCGGAACGAATTTTAGATCGAGTGACTTCCTCTCCATTTGGAGGTGAGATGTAATCTGCTTCCATTCTAATGGAAAAACCACCTGCATCGGTTGTGTGCCAGACTCCCATACTTGTCAGAGCAAAAGATTGAACAAAATGGGGAAGATTGCGCAATTTTTCGATGAGCGGTATATTAGGGGTCATTTGTTGAAAAGTACCGGTTTTTCTGAAAGAGTAGAGATCAGAGCCGTCCCCAATGAGGGTATTGTCAACATCGACAAAAACAAAAGTTTTAGGAGGTATCGACGTCGGAATTTCATCAGGGAGTATCGATTTCAATATTTCATCGAGGCGGGTACTTATCCCTTGGGGAGAGTTAGTTGTGAATATTGTATAGGGGGATATCGCGGTTGTGCCGGAAAGTGTTGCCGAAAACAATGTTAGGGCAGCAAATATCATTAATTTGCAATTATTAAGAGACCTGCTCATGGTGTGATAGGAATAGAAAAATGGGAGGAATCAAGGAAAATTTATTAAAACAAGATAAAATATTGATCGTTCAAAGGTGATCTCTTGTATTGACAAAATATTGGCGATAGCAATTTTGAGAATTACTGATTGGTGGTAATAGCTCAGTTGGTTAGAGCATCGGATTGTGGTTCCGAGGGTCACCGGTTCAAATCCGGTTTACCACCCCAAAGGGTAAAGGGGTATGCATTGGTTATATTTGGGAGATATTTGTAAATATTTTTCCTAAGTATTCTAAAAAATGTAGTAGTATATCCATGGGAGGAGCAACGGTGTTAGGCGTATCATACCAGGCGCAACGATATCAATTGGCAAAGGAATGGCGACAAATTGGCTTCGAAGTATCCTTGTAGATGATAATCGGGTCCGTCGTAACTATCTTTTTTTCGGTTGGAGCTGGGCACATAGTAGAGCCCATTGATCAGGTGGTAGCCAGATAAATACTTGAGCCAATTGATCGAGTGTTAAATCGTGGAATACCTGAGCCCGCTGCGCGGGTGATAGACGGAAAAATGCTCGAACCTGTTACTTGGTTTTTAGTTGAGGGAACGTTCGAAGTATTTGATCGGGTATTAGGAAGTGAAACACTCTAACCTTTTGCCTGGATGTTAAAACTGTGAGCGCTTGCTTCATTTGCTCAGGTGTTAGCCAACGAAATAATCGTTCAAGTTGATCGGGTGCTAGATCGAGAAGTATTTGATCCCTTTGAGCAAATGTTAGCCAGAAAAACATTTCCTCCTGTTGATCAGGTGGTAACACTGTGAAACGTTTGAATTTGTCGATGGTGGGGTAAAGCTAAGAACCATTGGGACAGAGGAGAAGTATGTTCAGTCGTTTCTTCAGGCGGCCTAACATGTGCAACAGCATCAGCGGATGCAAAACTTGTATATAATGTGCCCAAAATGAGCGCGATAACAGAATACTTTCTCACAACAGCGATATGCCAACAAAAGCTGCCATGTCTGTCAAGAGAAATTTTATGAAAATTTGTATTATTTTTGGTATTGACAACTGAAAGCATATCATAGTACATACCTACAATGAAACAAGAATGAAAAGAAAGAGATGAAAGAGTGTAAGTAGTGTGGTTCGTCGTGTCTAAGGAAAGAAGCGGCTTGACAGGTGCCGGTTTTTCCCAAGACTAAAGGACAGAGGGCGGGAGTAAACGGCACGTTTGGCCCTCCAGAAAACATTCCTTCTCAAGGCAGCTTGACAGCTGCTGGTTTTTTCCCAAAGCTAAAAGACAGAGGGCGAGAGTAAGTGGTGCATTTGGCTTTCGCGTGTTTGGCTTTCGGAAAAAATACTCCCCTGAAACAGCTTGACAGCCGTCGGTTTTCTCCTAGAATTAAGCAACGAGGGAAGGGGGATTCTATGAAGAGAGCTTATTTACGCGAATGGCGAAATGAGATGGCTTAAATAAAAGGGAAAAGGGCTTAGGAGGATTAAATGAAAATTATTCCCCTAAGCCTGATTGGATTATCTGTTGAAGGGGATGACCTTTGCAAGGAGAAGAAGACCAGGAAAAAAAGTAGGCTGTCCATCGGCGAAATGGTAACTATGACAGGCGGAAGTGTTTTTCCAATGGGCACAACGGGAGGAAAAATCGGGGTTCCTATTGATCGATTCCA
>JAIRLD010000097.1 GCA_031259665.1 Puniceicoccales bacterium
GGATGGATCCCCTGGTCAGGGGTTGCAAGGGGAAGAATTCCCCTTGCGGAATTCTCCTCGCAGTCCAGCCATTAGATCTTCACTTCATCGTAACTAACCCGCGAATGGAGCATATTGAGCAATGTCATAAAAAATGATTGGCGCAATTGACTAATTTCATGAAAATTGATTTGGCATTCGTCGAATTGATTTTCTTCGATCTTCATATCAATGATATTGTCGACTAGTGCCTGAATCGACCGCGGCGTCGGATTGTAAAGTGAACGACTGGCTGCCTCGATCGAATCCGCAATGGATAAAATGAGCGTTTCCCGAGACTTCGGACATGGACCATCGTACCTAAATGCAGTTTTCTCGATCTCGGACACATTCTGCCCCTCCTGCCGCTTTAAAGCCTTGGAATAAAAATATCGAATGAGACTCGTTCCGTGATGCTCAATGATGCCATCGATAACCCGCGGCGGTAACCTCACAGCCTTCGCAAGCGCTACACCCTCCTTAACGTGACTTTTTATAATTAATGCACTCATGAAAGGCGTCTTTTCGTCGTGTGGATTTTTATGGTTACCTTGATTTTCCGTGAAATATTCCGGCTTAACAAGTTTTCCAACATCGTGGTACATCGCCAATGCCCGACATAAAAACGGATTCGCATGAATGCTGATCGCCGTTTGTTCTGATAAATTGGCCACCATTAAACTGTGCTGATAGGTCCCCGGTGCCAAAATCTGTAGCTTCATCAATAGCGGACTGCGATAGTCCGTCAGCTCAATTAAACTAATGTTGGTGTAAAATTTAAAAATATTCTCAAAAATTGGCAAGATTATCAATGCAATCATACTCACCGATAGACAAGTGCTAAAGGCTAAAAATACCTGCATGAAAACGGTATCCCGTGAAACAAAATCAGTTACCGCTAATACGATCGCCGATAGCGCAAATATAAGACCACTAAAAACACCACTGCGAATAATTTGCCCACGGATATAGGCATGCCGCGCGAAATAAACGGAAATAAATACAACCATCAACGATACGACTAAAAACTCAACCGATTGTGATAGCATCATACTGCAAAAAATAGAAGTGATGACGCCCAACAACATCCCAATATAAGTGCGTATGAGTAGCGTCCCCAATAAACAGGATAGCGTCAACGGCATAACATAGGGCAATAAAGACAATGGATCGAAGGGCATTGCCGCTGCCCCATCTTCCGTCTCTACCCGCATAAAATCAACTACCTTCGCAAATGTCCTCCACTCAAAAATCCAAACCAAACAGCGACAAACAACCAGATTAAATAATAATAATAGGACCGTTAATAGCAACTCCTTCGAGCTCAATTTTTTGAGATCCTTGCGCGTCGTACAAAAAAATAGATAGCTCAGCAAAAGTACCAAAAACGAAAATAATAACCGTTCGAAAAAATTACCGTTGGTCTGCAGTAGAGAGGTATGCGTTTCATCCAAAGCGTTGCGGTACGCCAATAAACACTCGTAATCCTCGGGCGTTATGATGGATCGCCCCTCGACAATAACATCGTTGGCCGCAATTTTCCTGATGACCGTGGGTGTCGCTTGGACCGTTTTCGCTATTTTCTGATGGGTTGCAATATCGTCAAAGACAATATTGGCCTTAATGCCTGTTTTTAAAAGGCGATAGGTGGACTGCAATACATCCGCTGCCGCTTCCACCGAAAATAACCGCATCTTGAGACTGCGATTCGCCTCCTTTTCGCTGCGGTAATGGGCATGATGCGTCGCTCCTTGGATTTCGATGTTTAAAAGAAACTCCTCGTCCTGTTGGTTACTCAAATCCTGATCCAAAATACCATCTTCACAAATTTCCTTGACAATCATTAGCCCCTCGACCAAAACGCACGTCCGCCCACATTCGTCAATCTCATGAATGAGCGTATTAACATCGTTCCAATTGAAGGTCGCCGAGTGTTTTTCATTAAAGTTACGGATGAATTTTTTGAGCTCGAAAATACTGGAACCGCCTTGCTGGCCCGGCTCTGTAAAGGCATCAAGCATCTCGTCCAACCGATGAATCTTACTTTCAAACTGCTCATATACTCTCGAATCAATCTTAAACACAGGGGCCACAAGATTACGCCGCTGCTCCCGTAAACACTGCGTTTTAATACCACTGGGATATTCGAAGGGAATTTGCGAAATAACCTGCACATGCACCTTCGAATTTGGAATAAACTGGATCCAAAAGAGATCCTGCCCCAGGAAACAAATGATCGTGATCAGGATGGCTAAAATGGGGAGAAAAATCATCGCCAGAATATGCTTCCTGGGCGAAATCCTGTGGTCCACACCGAGCAAATCTAATGTTGCATGCCGCGCACTATACGTTTCCGATTCCGTACCCCCATTGCGTTTGGACTTTCCTTCCCACGACATATCAACACTTATAGCCTATTGGCAGCACCCGTGGACGATACCGCCGTCAACTGTAAGCCAAATTTCCGCTCCCAATCACAACGGTCTATCTCAAATAAAACATTGGTATCGTTAGGAGAAATCATGAATTGATGACAATGCAAAAGCCGGTTCACTAAACCCTCCACTTCGTCTTGCGGAACCGGTTGAAATTTAAAACGCCCACAAAAATGTTTTGCAAACCCTTCACGCGTTAATATCCGATCCATATTGGCTAACGACGGATCCTGTAACCATTGCAAAACCGTTTCCTCCGAAATTTCCCGGGGGAGTGCCGTAATTTTGTAAATATTTTTACCGAAATTTTCAATCTCAATTCCCCAAAAGGTCAGCATTTCCAAACATGCCTCGATCGCAGCAGATTGCTCCGGAGCTACAGTAACGGTACGGGGCATGAGAAGCAACTGGGGAACAAAGCGGTCTCGATTATTTAAAAATTTATCCCATAAAATACACCGTTGGGCCGCCAGTAAATCCACAAAAACTAATCCCGTTGCCGCCTCAAAAATTGCAAACCTCCCTTCTCGGAACATACCGATACAACGCCATATCCACTCATTTCTAGTCAATTCCTCCGGAAAATATTCTAAATCCTGCGGCAACGATAGATCGACCTTCCGGAAGGATCCATTCCCACGGAGCTTCCCATTCTCACCGCCTCCTCCATCATCAAATCTAACGGAGCGATGCATGCTCGGGGCCACGTATTGCCTTCGTTGAAAGGGTACCGAAGGACGCGATAACTCATCCGAACAAGCCGTCGCAGCAAAGGTGTCACCACTTTCTACGCTGGAATGCAACGAATCGGGACCTAGGCTCTCGGCTTTCTTCTGAAGCGCATCGGTAATTGCGCTTTGGATAAAATTCTTAACGAAAAAATCACTCTTAAAACGGACCTCCTTCTTCTGCGGATGGACATTAAAATCGACAAAATAACTCTGGAATTCTAAAAATAAAAACGCCCCCACATTCGTAACCCGCGACTTGATCATCGCATAGGTATCGCGTACAACCCGTACAATCGACGGATTGTTGACGTTCCGCTTGTTGACGAAAATTAAAAAATCTGGCTTGCTCACGAGCCCGTCGACGGCATGCTCGAATAAAATGCCGTGGAGATGAACCGAATCGTTCGCATAATCGAGGAGCGTATACTGGTCAAAATGACCAAAAAGTCGCTCCGCACGATCCTGTAAATCGCGGGAATCGGGAGAAGAAAAAAGCAATTTCCCATTTTTGTATAACTCAAAATTAATCTTCGGCTCCGCCAATATAAATGCGCGAACGATCCGAACGATGTGCATCGCCTCCACCGAAGCCGATTTCAAAAATTGCTTCCTCGCCGGAACTTTCTCAAATAAATTGCGAATCTCGATAAACGTCCCACGCTTGCAACTACACGCTTTTTGATGAACTTTTTTCCCCGAATCGTAGTAAATCTCAGTTCCGCCATTGCCGTCATTGGTCTGCATCGTTACCCGCGCAACGCTGGCAATGGACGCAATCGCTTCCCCACGAAATCCAAATGTTCCGATGGATTCGAGATCTTTAATGATGGTCAGTTTACTCGTTGTGTTGCGCTCGAAAGCCATTGCGGCATCCGTTTCATCCATACCGATCCCGTCGTCGGCTATCGATAGTAAACCATCACCACCCCCATTAAACTTCACAATAATGTGGGCAGCCTGGGCATCGATACTATTTTCGATCAATTCCTTGACGATGGACGCCGGACGATCGATAACTTCCCCCGCCGCTATTTGATTGATAACGGTTTCCGGAAGTAAATGAATTCTCGCCATAAAAATCTTGATGTAGAATGAATTTCTTTTCCCCTATCACAAGTGCAAATTTCATTGAACCCAATCAAACATTTTTTTCCAAAATTACCGGATACAATGTTCGCCCAATTGCAACATTTTTGTGCGCTCGTCTGTACAAAAAATAAAGTTCTAAACCTCATTTCACGGAAAGATATCGATCGCATCGTCGAAGCTCACCTGCTACCGAGCTTAGCCATTTTTCTAAAAAATCCTTTTTCTAAGAATACCACCGTCCTCGATATCGGAACAGGGGGAGGATTCCCGGGATTGCCCTTAGCCATTGTCACACCCCTTGCCCATTTCACCCTCATCGACTCCGTAAAAAAAAAGATACGGGCCGTGGAAGAATTTGTAGCGGCATTGGGACTAAAAAATGTCACCTGTATCGACGATCGCGCCGAAAATTTCCACCGGAAATACCACGCCATTACGGGACGCGCCATCTCTAGCGTGGACGACTTTTACGCCCTCGCTAAACCCCGCTTGAACCCAAATGGCAAAATTTTCTATCTCACGGGCGGTGAAATCACTCCCGCGGTTAACACGACAGTTGTAGACCTTTTCGAACTCTATGGACGCCAATTCTGTGAAACAAAAAAATTATTGATCACATCCGTCTAGCTCCCCAGAGGGCTCTGGCTGCCCAAAGGGCTTCGCCGCAAGGGTCAAGTTAGCCCTTGCGGTTTGATCCAGTGGCGTTGCCACTGGATCAAACCGCAACTCCAGGTCCAGGGGATGGATCCCCTGACGAGGATTCTAAGGGCGCGCAGCCATTAGGTTTAATCCACGAAAAATATTTTTCGATTTTATAGATCTTTACTTTACAGTTTTTTTCTTGAGGGTATACTGGATACAGTTGATCATTCATTATGAAGATAAAAAGAGTCGGAATCTTAACCGCTGGAGGTTTAGCACCTTGTCTATCGGCCGCCATAGGTGCCCTGATCGAGGCCTACGGCAAAACTTCTCCTAAAACGGAAATCATTTGCTATCGGGGTGGTTATAAGGGCCTTTTACTTGGCAATCGGATCATCGTTACCGGCGAGACGCGGCAAAACGTCTCCGCTTTTTTCGATTATGGTGGAAGTCCCATCGGCAATAGTCGCGTAAAACTGACGAATGTACGCGATTGTGTCCGTCGAGGGTACGTCGCAGAAAATGCAAACCCCCAGGAAATTGCTGCGGAACAACTCATGCGCGACGGTATCCAGGTACTTCATACGATCGGTGGCGACGACACCAATACGGCTGCGGCTGATCTTGCGAAATTTCTAGGTCAAAACGACTACAAACTGAGCGTCATCGGATTACCCAAAACGGTGGATAACGACGTGTACCCCATTTCCCAAAGTCTCGGCGCCATTACCGCAGCCCATGAAGGGGCACGTTTTTTCGAAAATGTCGTCACCGAAAGTACGGCTAATCCACGGATGTTACTGGTACACGAAATTATGGGGCGCAACTGTGGTTGGTTAACTGTCGCCACGGCACTGGAATATCGTCGCCGACTAAGTGAGAAAAAATTTTTACCGGAGCTCGGCTTCAACCAAAGGACACTCGATATCCACGGCATATATATTCCCGAAATGGAGCTCCCCATTGAAGCCGAAACGGAACGCCTACGTACCATTATGGACGAATGTGATTGTGTGAATTTATTTATGAGCGAAGGTGCAGGTGTAGACAGTATTGTCAAAGAAATGGAAGCGCAGGGTAAAACGGTTACGCGGGACGCGTTCGGCCACATTAAGTTGGATACGATTAATCCGGGAGAATGGTTAGCGAATGAATTTGCGAACAAAATTGGTGCTGAAAAGAAGCTCGTTCAGAAAAGCGGCTACTTTGCACGTTCTGCAAAGGCGAATGCAATCGATCTAAAGATCATCCATGAATCGGCGGTATTAGCGATCAAATGTGCTCACGAAGGCCAATCGGGCGTCATCGGCTACGATGAAGAAAACGATAATAAGCTATCGTGCATTAACTTTTCGCGCATCAAAGGCGGTAAACCGTTCAACGTAAAGGATCCGGAATTTCTCACACTACTCAATGCCATCGGACAAATATCCCACACCGCTTAGCCGTTTTGGGGGGGTGGATTTTCAGGCGGTGTATTCTCAAAGTGATTACTAATATTTCTCGCATAAGCATTATGCCTGGCAAACATACCCGTCGCACCGCTTCTGTCCTCCATGATATACGACTGTCCGATGTCTGATTTTTTAACAACCGCCCTCGCTACCAGGGATCCACTGCTATCGGAAACCCAATCGCCTCGCATCACAAAGGAAGGATGGCATTCCGCATGGGCAGCATCGTTTGCTTGTTTACATCTTCCACTACCCCCCTTGTTTATAAACTTGCGGACATCTCTTCCCAACCCAAGGGGATTGAACCCGATGGAAGCATAATTATGCTTTGTTCCCACGGCACGTGCCAACATCCCTCCCATGGAATGCCCTACAAAAATGGGAACAACGCCGGGTTGTAGATTCTCAATAATCGTTTGGGCTAAAGCGTCCGCATCCCGTACATTTTGAGGAACCCCTAAGCGTCCTCCTATGTTTCGAGCATCCGCTAACCCATCGGCTATGGATTGAGTGGGGCGAAAGACAACATATAGCGGTGTAAACTCTGTGCAGGGAGGAGTTTGGTCTTTTAATTCCTGAGCCTTTTCCGGCGTAATCAAACCCAATTCCAGCCCTTCAGAAATTGACATTTTTTTAGGAGGATCATTATCACCATCCCGATCGAACCTAAGTCCGGCCTCCATCGTTCTATCAGCATTTGCATAGGTGCACCGATCGGGATCATGGCTTATATTTGGGGGAAGACATGGATTGTTTCTAAATATATTTCGATCTTCAATTGTGATATTGCCTGAGAGAGCCCCATTCCAATGGGCCGCACTACTATGGTAAGCTATATTCTGTAGCTTCGTAAGTTTTGCGGAGTTTTTGGCAAAATTGGATTGACTAAAATCCAATCGCTTGCGTTTCCCTCCATAAATTTTATTATTGAGTGAACC
>JAIRLD010000031.1 GCA_031259665.1 Puniceicoccales bacterium
CTTTTAGTTAGGCGCAACTCCTGTGCAAAATTGCACAGGAGTTGCGCCTAACTTGATTTCTTTTTTCTTTTTTTAAAAGTGTTCTTTAAAAAGTGTTTTTTAAAATTACTGGCCCAATCCAGGCGCAATGCGCCTGGACTGGGCCAACTTTTTTTACCCCCTGCGGCTTCGCCGCGGGGGCTGAATTTCTCTTTTGCTGCGCAACCTCGGCGCAATTTGCGCCGAGGTTGTGCACAAAAAAATGTGTATAAAGAAATGTGTATAAAGATGTGTATAAAAAAAAGTCAGCCCGGCACGAAGTGCCGGGCAAGTTTTTAATCCTGCGGTTTGATCCAGTAGCAACGCCACAGGATCAAACCGCAAAACCAGGTCCAGGGGATGGTATCCCCTCAGTAGGGGTTGCAAGGGGAAGAATTCCCCTTGCCTATCACTTACATCGATTCCACCGATTCCGACAATTGTAGCCATTCCTGCTCCTTCTGCACTAACTCCTGCGCAATGGATGTAAAATCACGAAAAAGATTCTCATCATAGGCCAAATTGATTTGAGCTTCCAGTTGCTGCTTTTTTTGACTCAGTACCTCAACCCGCCGCCCTAACTCTTCGAGCTGCTTTAAAAGCTGTCTTTTCTTTTTATCGCCCTTCAATGGTAGTCGATTTTTTTCAGTATTTTTAGCTGAATTTTCGGATTTTTTCATCTCCCGCTTTCCAACGAGAATCGCTCCAACATAGTCTTCCAAATCCCCCGAAAAAGATCGGCAATGTTGGTCCTTCACCAATAAAAGCTGGTCGCAAACCGACTCAATAAAGTAAAAATCATGGGAAACAAGGACAACAGCTCCTTCGTATTCGTTAAGGGCTTCGATGAGCGCATCCTTTGCATCGATATCGAGGTGGTTAGTAGGCTCGTCTAAAATTAAAATGTGTGGCGCTTGACGGGTAATAATAGCCAATAAAAGCCTCGTCTTTTCACCACCGGAAAGGTCGCGCACCCGCGTGTCAGATTTCTGCTGCATGAGCCCAAATCGCGCCAATTGTGCCCGTACCTGCGTCTCATTGCAATCGGGTAAAATCGCCGATAAAATTTCAAAGGGCGTCTTCTCGATCGCTAACTCATCCGTTAACTGCTGCGAAAAATAGGCAATTTGTATTTTTTTAGCGAACTCAATGCTCCCCTCAAAAAGTACTAGCCGATTCGAAAGAACTTTGACTAAAGTCGATTTCCCATTGCCATTCGCCCCCAATAGGGCTATGCGATCACCTGCATCAATCTTAAGATCGAGATCCCGCAAAACAATGCGATCACCATAACCCGCTATACCCTTCTTAACATGAATTAATAAACGATCGATCGGTCTCGGATTGGGAAAAGAAAAACTAACCGTATGATCACGATCCAATTTCGGTAATTTTTCCATCCTTTCGAGCATCTTTATTCGGCTCTGTGCCTGCTTAGCCTTCGATGCCTTGTAGCGGAAACGATCGACAAAAGATTGCAAATGCTTTCGCGATACCTCCTGCTTCTCAATCCGCCGAGCAAGCGCCTGCTGCTGATTAGCCCGCGTCTCAATAAAAATATCGTAATTCCCAGAATATAAGTTGCCCGAAGGTAAATGGAGAATTTTGTCGCATAGCGTATTCAAAAAATCACGCTCGTGACTAATCATGAGGATCATTTTTTGTCCGTGAATTTTTTGCAAGTAATTTTTCAGCCAAAGCGATGTCTCAAAATCAAGGTGATTACTCGGCTCATCTAACAATAAAATATCGGAAGGCGCAAATAAAGTCGCTCCAAGGGCGGCACGAATTTGCCAACCACCCGAAAAATCACCCAATGGCTTTTGTAGATCCTCATTTAAAAATCCTAACCCGGAAAGTATGGTAGCGGCACGAATTTCTGCATTAAATCCATCAATCGATTCTATTCTTTCGAAAATCTCCGCCAATTTCATCCCATCATGCTCCTCTTCAGAAGCACGGCGTAAATCCATTAGATCGCTATCAGCTTGCAAAACAAAGTCCAGCAACCTCACAGAATCATCCCCAATCTCTTGCCGAACGGTCACCACCTTTGCCCCATTGGGCTTGATAATCGTTCCTCGATCCGAGGCTAAATCGCCCAAAATCAAACGAAAAAGCGTACTCTTTCCGCAACCATTGGCACCAACAATACCAACCGTCGCATCGGCTGAAAGATAAAAGGAAAGGTCTTCGAACAAAATACGCCCCCCAATCGAATAACTCAAATTTCGAACATCTATCACTGCAAAACCACTATTTGATCATAAAAATTTTATTCAAGAATTATTCGAACTTTTGTTGCTTATTTTTTTGTTGTCTATTTTGTATCTCTTCATGTATTGACTATCACTATGCCAACGCTCTTCAGTATCGTAAAATACTGCAACAAACTCCTAAATATCTATGCCATTGAAGACGCCGAAGGTGCGTACAATGGACTACAATTCCAAAATAGCGGAAAAATTTCGAAAATTGCAATGGCTGTAGACGCCTCCCTGGAAACCATCGAAAAAGCAGCCGCCATCGGTGCTAACCTTTTGGTCGTTCACCACGGCCTCTTCTGGAGCCAAACGGTGCCCATAACAGAAAATATTTATAAGAAATATAAATTACTCATGGATCACGATATCGCAGTCTACTCCTGCCATTTACCTCTGGATGCACATATGGAAATCGGCAATAATGCATGCATAGCAAAACTGCTTGAACTGGAAACTCCAGTACCAGCCTTCGAATACCATGATGTAAAAATTGGTATCATAGGTATTCGATTGATCGAACGCCATCGCCTTAAAATGATCCTGGAAGCAACGTTTCCTCACGTCATCGCTATGGAATTTGGTCCTAAAAATCTTGAACAAATCGGTATTATTTCCGGCGGTAGTGGTAGCTTGATCATCCAAGCAAAAAATTATGGCACACACACACTAATCATAGGAGACTGCCAACAGTACCACTATAATATTATCCGAGAAAATAACATTAATGTTTACGTTTGTGGCCATTACGCAACGGAAACATTCGGCGTCGAAGCTCTCGGTAAAGCAATTGCACAAAAATTTTCCATCCCCTTTGAATTCATCCATACCAGTTGCCCATTGTAATCTGGGGCTCCGCTCCACGCCCCGCAAGGAGTCAGTGACTCCTTGACCTCCTTTGGCGGTCAAGCCCTGCGCAATTTGCGCTGGGCTTGGCCGCAAGGTCAAGAAGTGCCCCCGCGGCTACGCCGCGGGGGCGGGTAAGAGTTTAGTTAGTCAGCCCTCGTCGCTT
>JAIRLD010000036.1 GCA_031259665.1 Puniceicoccales bacterium
CCTCGTCGCATTCTGCGACGAGGGCCGGCCGTAAGGGCAAGTTACCCCCACGGCTACGCCGCGGGGCGGGCCTTTGGCCCCTTTGCGGTTTGATCCAGTGGCATCCGCCACTGGATCAAACCGCAAAACCAGGTCCAGGAGGCGGTGCCTCTTGGCGGGGATTCTAAGGGCGCGCAGCCCTTAGAAGTTCACAGAGCGGAATGGGGCCGAGCTTTTTAAAAATAATTCTTTGGGCTTCCCGAAGGGCATCGCACTCGTGATGAAGAATGAAGCAACCGCTTCCGGAGCCGGTAATGCAGGGGAAATACCCCAATTGATACAGGTGGTCAAAGAGCGTCCTCAGTTTAGTATGCTCATCTAAAATTTGCCGTTGAAAGGCATTAAAAGGTAGGGATTCAAAGTGTTCTTTGGTAAAAATTTCTTCTATTTTTTCCGAAGAATTTTGGATAAAAAGAGGTCTTTGTTTGAACTTTCCGTAGGCATCATCGGTTGAAATAGAAAAAGAAGGACAAAAAATTAGTAGGGAATAATTTATTAAATTTTGGCAAAAACCTGCAGGAGTCGATGACAGAATATCGCCGCGACCCATTGCCATTTGTGGGCAGTTGTTGATAAAGAATGGACAATCGGTACCGATTTTTTGGGCAAGGGAAGTTAGGTGTTCTTTCGGGAGGGGCGAATGATAAAATTGACTGAGGGCCTTTAGTGTAAAAGCGCCGTTACTACTTCCACCGCCGAATCCACCGCCGATGGGAATTTTTTTTTCAATGTCGATTCGGAGCGAAAAGTTGCGAATCGCCGTTTGTTTGCAAAACAGTTCGACGGCTCGGGTAATGGTATTGCTTTCTGCCGAAAATCTTAGGGGAGAATGCTGGAAAATTTCGATGGTTGGCCTTTGGTTAAGCGTATTCTTTTGGAGCGAAAATACCATGTTGTCACCGAAATCGATGGGCAGTACGATACTCGAAACGTCGCAAAAACCGTCCGGACGTATCCCATTGATGGCGAAAAATAAATTAATTTTAGCATTCGACAGCCATGAAATCGATTCCATATTTCGAAAATAATTATTATCGGTGGTGGAGCGTTGTACATTTAAAAAGGAATTCGTGGAAAGAATTTTGTTGTCAAGAGGCGAACCCTTAGCCATTTTGGGCAACGGTATCAGTGCGCAAGGGCTCCAAAAGCTGTGCCAAAAGCTCGATTTAAAATTTGTTATTTACGATCAAAATCCCGAAAAAGGTGAGGTATTTACGGAGAAAAATGTAAAAAACCATAAAATAGTCATTGGGAGTTCCAGTTTTTTACCGGATCACCCTTGGGTTATCCAAGCACATAAAAATCAATTATTATACCTATCGGAGTTAGATTTTGCGAGTCTATGGTGTGTGGCGCCAATGGTAGCCATTACGGGGACGAATGGGAAGACGACGATTACAACTTTTTTGACAGAGGTTTTTAATTGCTATGGCATTCGGGCGTTTAGTGCGGGGAACATTGGGCAATCGCTATCGGGATTGGTTGCGATGGAGACTTTAAAATCGACTGATCTCATTTTTTGCGAAACGAGTTCTTTCCAGGCGGAAAGCTCACAATTGATCCGTTTTGCGCACCTGATTTGGTCTAATTTTGCCTCAAACCATCTGAATATGCACGGGACAATGCGTAAATATTTTTTAGCAAAATATCATTTATTATCGCGTTTGGGCGAGAATTCGCGGATTTTTTTTGGGCAAAGCGTCTTGCAATGGGCGCGTAAGTTCCAAGTTGTGGTACCCGAAAGAGCGGCGATCGTTATACCGAAGTGCGATACAAAAGGGACGGCCTTTGAGGACTATCCGCAGCGGGAGAATTTTGCACTCATTAAAAAATTTTGCACCGTCTATAGTATCCCTGCGGCAACGGTTTTAGCGATGGCGAAAAGTTTTCAAAAACCAAAATACCGGCTCGAAAATATGGGTACGATCCGGGGTAATATTTATTGGAATGATTCAAAATGTACGAACTCCGCAGCACTCGACGGTGCCCTAAAAAATTTCCCCCATGAAAAGGTGATTTGGATCGGCGGTGGCCAATCAAAGGAGGAAAATTTAGTGGATATGGTCGCGATTCTCGATGGAAAAATCGAAACCGCATTGCTTATCGGCGAAATGGGTATTCCCCTCGCAGATTTGTTACAAAAACATAAAATGGATGCCATTTACGTGGAATATATCGAAAATGCCATAAATTGGATAAAAGATGCTTGTCTTTTTAAAAAAAATATCCTATTTAGTCCTGCGTTTTCCAGCTTCGACCAATTTTCGAACTACGTTGAGCGGGGGAAATTTTTTGAAAAATGTATTTTCGATTTGAAATTTTTGCATTGTTGAACACGTTCCTACTCGGGGCAATAAAAGTTGCATCGATCGGTAGGTGGGATGAGCCGTTAGGAATATTATGGAAAAAGTTTTGGCAAGTGTAGCGAAAAATGGATTATTATTAGTCGTTTGGGGGCTAGTTGGCTGTGCGACTCCGTTTGGCGGTAAGACTATCCGGGAGCCCTCTCCCGAAGATACGATCATTGTCCGCGAGGAGCCATCGAAACCAATTCCATTAATCCCCCAACGTATTATTGCTCCACCGCGACGACCAGAACCGGAATCGGAGGAAGTTTTAATCATAGAGCCGGAAGTAACGGTACCACCCGAAGTAAAGCCCATCGGTGCAGAGTATGTGGTACGCAAAGGGGATTGCCTCAGCTGGATTGCTAAAAAATTTAAAATTTCGCTGAGCGATCTTTCGGAAGCCAATGGACTGGATCGAAATGCAAGGTTATCCATTGGCCAAAAACTGATATTACCGGGAATTACACAGGGGCAGGTTGACGCCATGAATACGACGCCTTCTGAATATATTGTAAAAAAAGGCGATTGTCTATCGCTCATTGCCCGTCGACATGGGGTTAGTGTTCGGGAATTGCGTGTGGCCAATAATTTAAAAAATGATCGCATCATTGCCGGAAAAAAACTTATTATTCCGGAACATGGACGTTATACGGGACGTTTAGAAAAGGAAAATGATCGGCCAAAAGTGACAAAGGAAAAGAAAAGTTTTGAGGTGGATGCGGATGGCTATTACACCATTCACAAAGGGGATTCCCTATCGACCATCGCTGCGAAGGCGCAAGTCAGTGTTCGCGATTTACAAAATTGGAATAACATTTCCGATCCCGCTAGAATACGAGTCGGCGAGCGAATCCTTGTGAAAAATAAAATCATTACTCCGGCAGATGTGATAAGAAATGAGCCGGCCATTGCGATCTATCCGGCTCCTCGAGCTGTGCACGATCCGGATTTTTTTGGAACGATTGATGAAATTCCTGTGGTACAAGTTCAGGATTAATGGAAGCGAAAAGACGGGTTTTTTATTTATTGTTACCGATTTTTTTTCTCAACGGCATAGGTTTGTTAGCGTTGTCGAGCGCAAGTTTAATGGTGATCAATGGGGTCTATTTGAAAAAACAGGTTATTGCGGTGGCTTTGGCATTGTTTACCTGTGCCATTTTTGCCAAAATACCGCTACCATGGCTTTTCAAACGCCGAACCACTTTATTCCTACTGGCTTTTGTCGGCGCGCTTCTCGTACTCATTCCCGGGGTTGGCCATGCGACCAATGGTTCCCGCCGTTGGATACACGTTCCCGGTTTTAGCATTCAGGTATCGGAATTTGCAAAGATTGCGCTCATCATTTGGCTAGCGGGTTATATTCGGGAAAATGAACACTATTGTACAAATTTCTTTAAGGGATTTCTTAAGCCTCTGTGTATTTGTGGTACCTTAGCCTTTTGGATTTTGTGTGAGCCAGACTATGGAACGGCGTTTTTGATGATGGGCGTCGTTATGATCGTGCTTTTTCTATTCGGAACTTACCTGCGCCATCTGCTACTGTTTTTGATAATAGGAGGAATTTCCTTTTGGGGATTAGTTTTACTGAGTCCGGTACGTCTGCGGCGTATTACATCATTTTTCAACGTGGAAGAACACCGTTTCGATGCGACTTATCAGCTTTGGCAGGGGATTTTATGTTTCGCATCTGGTGGACTTTATGGCAGTGGTATAGGTTTAGGCCGGCAGAAATTGTCCTATTTACCCGAGGCCCATACGGATTTTATTTTTCCGATCATTGGCGAAGAATTTGGAGGTTTGTTCGCCATTATCGTTATTTTTTGTTTCCTCTCCTTTGCGGTTTTAACCTTAGTGTTTCTCCATTCGAAGCAGGATTCTTTTACAAGAGTCCTGGGATTTGGGGCGGTTTTGATCATTACATTTCAAGCTATTATCAATATGGGTGTCGTTACGGGATGTATACCGACGAAGGGAATCGCCTTGCCATTCATCAGCTATGGCGGATCAAATTTGGTGGCGATGTACGCACTGGTAGGACTGATCGTCAACTGTCTGTGCTCAGAGGATACCCCCGATGGGGCGGATGGTTACGGAGTGGCGTGCCGGGAGTGGTTAAAGTAATGGGGAATCCTTCCCCCTAAACCCCCTGCCAGGGGATCCATCCCCTGG
>JAIRLD010000090.1 GCA_031259665.1 Puniceicoccales bacterium
TTTTTAATAAAAGTGTTTTTTTTAATTGCCGGCCAAGTCCATGCGCATTGCGCATGGACTTGGCCACAAAGTCAAGTTTTTTCTTTTAGTTATGCGCAAACCCTGTGCAAAATTGCACAGGGTTTGCGCGTAAAAAATGTACATCTGTTTCCCAGGCCCGCCCCGCGGCGTAGCCGCGGGGCGGGCCTTTGGGCCCCTTGCGGTTTGATCCAGGTCCAGGGGATGGTATCCCCTGGCAGGGGATTCTAAGGGCGCGCAGCCCTTAGGCGAACAGTTTATCGATATCTTCCTGGGCGAGTAATTTGACGTTACCGACGGCGAGATTTTTCAATTTTAGCTGGCCGATTTGGGTACGTTTTAGGCGATGGACATAGCTGCCACATTTTTCAATCATACGGCGAATTTCACGTTTTCGGCCTTGTTTTAGGTGAATTTCGAGGACCTGATGGCTATTATGGGGAGGAGATTCTAAAATTTTTTCCGCCCTTAAAAATTCGCCGTCATCCTCGAGACCCTGTAACATTTTCGCGACCTGGTTTGGGGCGATTGGTTTTGAGAGTATTACGGAATAAATTTTTGTGATATCGGCACTCGGATGGGTAAGTCGATGAGCGAAATCGCCATCGTTAGTGAGGATGAGCATCCCCTGACTTTCCTTGTCAAGGCGGCCGCAGTAGAGGAATCGTTCGCGGGCGAAGGGGCGTGGAATAAAATCGAAAACCGTTTGTCCGGCGTTATGCTTACTGGGTGTGGTGCATTCGACACCGCGGGGTTTATTGAGCATGAGCACAACCGTTTGTTGAGGGATGCTGCGGATATGTATTTGGTCAACTTTGACGATATCCTTTGATTCATCGATGATTTGGCCAATTGTAGCCGGTTGGTTATTGACGATGACGCGGGATTCTGCGATGAGAATTTCTGCCTTACGCCGCGCGCAGTAGCCACATTGGGACAAGAATTTTTGAATCCGCATGGCTCTATTTGTTTAAGGTATTTTCATTTGGCAAATCAAATACTTCGATAATTTTTTGGTGTGATTTTTCTCCAGCGATGATTTTGATGTGGTTTTTAGGGATCTTGAAGTGTTGGGCGAGCAGTTGAATAACGGCTTTATTGGCTCTACCATCTTCGGGAGGAGCCTGTACTTTGACTTTTAAATTGCCATTTTTCTCGGTGATTATTTCGGAACGGGAGGCATTAGGAATAACTTTCAAATGGAAGCGCATGGCTCAATCAACTAATAGGGAAAAGGGTAGCATCGATAAAGGTTATTTTATCCCTTGCTTCCATGTTTTGTTAATAAAAAAATGGTAGGAATTGTATTCGGTGACTAAAAAAATTTGTATTGCCGGAAAGTTTTTTTTCAATGTAAGGGTCTTGAATATGAGAGGTGTTACGAGTTTTTGGGATAAGGAAAACTTTGGAAAGCTATTTATTCGACTACTCGTGGGGCTATTTTTTGTTGCACTCGGTATTCGTTATTTTTCGGGAGGCATGTCGTCGCTGCAAATTTTAGGCGCCATTTTTAACATTCTTGGCATCACATTTTGGCCGGGTATATGGGGAATCTTTTCGGCAGTCGTTCTCATTTTGTCGGGGATGTGTTTCCTCATCGGGTTCTTTTTTCGTACCAATTGCGCTTTGCTTTTATTGGTATTCTTTCTCAAGCTTTTAACTGTCTGGTTCTTTTCGAAAAATTTCTTCGATTCGGAATTCCTATTAAATGCTTCATTAGTCGTGTTACTATTTTCCTTTCTTTTCATGGGAGCAGGTCGGTTTAGTTCGGATGGGAAGTGAAATGAGATTTCAAACCATTCCAAAGCAATTGCTCATCGATGATGAGACACTGCCATTTTTGGTATCTTTCTTCTTCAATTTTTTCGCCTAAAATGCGATTGACATCAAAAAAACTGACATAAAGCATAAAACTGAGTAGTAGGATCATGAAGATGCATTGAATACTTACCAAAATCTGAGTGGCGATTTTCCTGCGTAAGAGTAATTCCAGCAAAACCAAAGCGATAATTCCGCCATCGAGTATGGGCAGTGGAAGTAGATTTAAAATGGCGAGGTTAACATTGAGGATGATGATGAACGAAAGCAATAGGCGGAAATCTTCGGTCGCAAATGTATTCAAGGTTTTTATGATTCCGGGCGGTCCCATAAGATTTTTTAAGTGGACGTCGGAAGATGGCGAAATCAGGCTATCTAGGGTTGAGAAAATAAGGTGAGCGCTTTTACTAATCTGTTCCAGTGGATTTTTGTGGCACAGTACATCCGTTTCGCGCAATTCGACACCAAAACTGTGATAATTTTCCGGAGGAATAAATTTCACTTTTTTAATGACAAGATCCGGGCGAATACCATCAATGGTGACTTCAATTGGCGTTTCGATCTTATTTTGACAAATAAAGAGGGTATCGGAAAAATTAGATATTGCCTGTCCATCAATCGATGTTATCAGGCTACCGATATGCAATTCCGGATATTTTTTCTGAAATTCAGGGGATAGGGACAATATCCGCAATTCACAGGCGTCTTTACAGGGATCTTCTAGAGAATTCCTTTTGCCAAATGATGGAAAAATTTCCAAAACGCCGTCCGTCGTCGTTAATTTTACATGAGGTTGAGTAAGGGGGAGCAATTGGGATTTTAGGGCAACGGTGACTGGTTCTCCGGAGCGTTCCACTGTCAATTGGATATCCGACGAATTTTTTAATATATCATCAAATTGAAAGTAAGAGCGAATGGGGATACCGTTAACGGAATGCAATTTATCGTCGATTTGTAGGCCAACCTGTTCCGCGGGAGAATGCTTGTAAACCTCGGAGATCACCAATTCTTGGGAAGTTTGAACGCCAATGATGCGGAGGGATTCCTTGGAGCGTTGATTTTGTTCGACTAAGACGGGATGGACGGTGAGATCTTGCCGTTTACCATCGCGCAAAATACTAATGACAGACAGAGGTCCCTGTTGATCGCGTTTTTTCCCCAGGGCAATTCCGTGAATAATATCGTTGAAATCGTGGACTTCATGGCCGTCAATGGCAATAATTTCGTCGCCAATTTGAATACCGGCTACTTTTGCTGGGCTGGGGACTTTTGTTCCTTCGGAAAGTCGGATTTCCTCGGAAACGTAACCCACAACATTATTGGTCATACCCTGTCGACATTGGATACCCATTGGCCAAAGAACGGTAGCTAAAACAAACGCGAAAATGATGTTAAAAATTGCCCCCATTGCCGAAACAATAATTTTGTCCCCAGTGGAAATGGGTTTAGCCGTTTCGGGAATTGTATATTTTCCTTCAATAGCTTTCATGTCCATCAGTTGGGGAAGGGCAACGTAGCCGCCCAAAGGGAGAAAGGAAAGACAAAATTCCGTTTCACCGATCGTTTTAGAAAAAATTCGCGGTCCGAATCCAATCGAAAAGCGCGGCACAAATAATTTTCTTCGCTTAGCCGCTAAAAAATGCCCTAACTCGTGAACGAAAATCGATCCACCAAAGAAAATAATGACCAAAAAGATGGCCTTAAAATCGAGCGACTCTAAACTCGGACAGAATACTTGGAGAAGATTCATTTGCGACGTACTATATACTAAAAAATGACGATATTTTTCGCAACCAAAAATTCGAGTTTTAAAAACATAAAAAGCTTCAAAAAAAACGCAAAAGATCATTGATTATTAATTAACAAAATTTATACTATTATCCAGTGATGGAAAGGAGTTTTCAGATGTTTCGGATACCTAAATGATTGTCAAAGCAATGAGCATTACAAATAATGGGATGTTTTTTCCCGAAAATAGCTTCTGTAAGTACGATTAATTTAATTTATAAACATTTATTTATTTTTCGTAAAATATATTAGTTTAAATGGAGATTAATATCTTAATAGACATTTTATATGTAAAATTTAATTAAATTTTCGGAAAATATCTTTATATTATGGGTTACTATGAAAACAAATACTAAAATTCGTTTATTGGTGGCGGCACTGGGAGGAAGCATATTCTCCTACAGTGACGCTCGTGCTAGTGATTCAGGTGAATATTATTCTAGCGAAGAAACTCGTCTGGAAACGCTTGATTACGGTGAGTCTGGGCCAGACCATCCGAACTCTTATCAGGGTTATACTCCTGCGTCTATAATACATTGTGCGGATTCGACGGCGAGAATGGGCCCGCGAAGGCCTACGATAACCGGCACTTTGAGTTCGTTGGACGAAAAGGGCTTGCTATCAACTCGTCAGCGGGAACGAAGGTTGGCGCTGATAATGCACAACGGGATCCGGGATCAACTTCACGAAACTTTGCCGGTCTTTGCCGCTATAACACTGAAGGGATTCAAACAGGCGCTTCATGAAGGAGGCGTTAATGAATGTTCTTTGAAAGAATTGTTTGATTTTTCATTCGCAGATCACGAAACATTCCAGCATATCGTACGCGGTCTGCATCCTCCACGCGAAGCCGTTGCCATTTACGGTTACGCCACTGATGCCATTACAGGAAAGGATGGTCTTGTTAATCAAATTAAGCACAAGATTATGCGTGAAATTCGTCAGGTCATCCAAGTACTGATTATTGGCAATATTCCCGACGAAGTAATCGAACAATTAGAAGCGTACTTTGATTACTTATTCGAAGAAATCATTCCCGTGTTGAAGTTGGCCATGTTTGAATATTTGCAAAGCGACGAGGTAGCCGAAGTGGCAATAGGTTGTTGTGGCTGGTGTAAAAGGTTCACAAAAGAGAATAAGAAAAAACTCACAGAAGGTATCTTGCACACACTGGGCGGTGTGCTAGGTCTCTTCTTTGGAAGAGGTGTCGAACAGGGACTCGATGAGATAGCACAAGGAATTTGTGGCATCATCGACGCACAAAGTGATTCATAATTCTCAAAAATATATCCATTCCGAAGTGAAACGAGGGGTGTCATGCCCCACGTTTCGACAAGGATTTCACAGTTACGAGGTGGAGAAATTTCCCCACCTCCCATTATTTTATGGCACATTAATTCCACCTTTCACAATTCACGGTAGGAAACAAGCTGGAAAGGTGTGCGTATTTTGCTTTCATAATCACTGCGCAAAGTGGGTAAATCGTCTTCAAAATTGGGTACGTCGGGATGGCACATGAGTTCGATGGTCAGATTGGTAACAATTTTTCGGTGAGAAAGGAAGTCCAGTCCATCGCCGAGACAGGCGAAATGATCGGTAGAGCGCAAGCCGAGTATTTTTGTTTGAATTATTCGGTGAGACATTCCGCGAACTTGGCGAACGATACGTTTCAGAAAATGGCCACTCCGCGACAATTCATGGCGTCCAAATTTGGAGCGAATTTTCTTAATATTAAATTTTTCGCAAACAAACTTTAAAATCGGATACATCCAAAGGCGTGTATGGACGTGCTGGTGGGAATCGACATGGCTAATTGTAATTCCAGAATCGCGAATTTTAGCGACTTGGGCAGCCCATTCCCACTGAATGGCTCGGATTAATCCCCGCGTTGGGATAATCAATTTGCGATAGCGGAAGGCGCCATAGGAATCGAGAATACCGGATTCTTGAAAGGCCTTATCGGGAATCAGTGGAAAAAATTGTGAAATATTGAGATGTACGCCGAAGGAACACTGGGGGAAATTTTTAGCACGCACAACCGCATCCGTAAAAAATGGACCGTTTGCCATGAGCGTACTACTCGAAATTTTTCCCTTTGCCATCAATTCAAAAACGGCATCGTTACACGTTTGAAACCCACCGAGATCGTCCGCATTAATAATAATTTTCAGCATACGTAGCCTCTCCAAGCGAGTTTGAAAATTCGCACGAAACGGTAAAAATTTTGCTCCACATGATACAACTCCCAAAAAGCACGCGCCAAATAGATGAAAAAACGTATTCCCCAAAAAGGGCTCGGTCGCGAAAATATCCAACGAATATAGCTGGTGAAACAGAAAATTTCTTTCATTTCACCGGAAAATTTTTCAAAAAATAAAACGCAAAACTTTTGCCAATGAATTTCTCGATCTTTTTTTCCTTCCAATTTCCAAATGAAATTGGAGTAGCGTAGAAAGCGACGCAGCGAAAAATAGTGAATAAACTTCGTATCCTCTCGATTTTTGGAAAATTTTTTTAATTCGCAAAATTGGGCAGTTAGATGTAGCATTTCCGAAATTTTTTTCCCCAATGATATCCGTTGAGTTGATGGAGTGGTGAAATTTTTACAGTAATTTTGCATTAAATGTTCCGGCGGATGGCGATAGCAATAGCCGCAGTATCGAATTTCCATACACCTCGTTGCAACAAGCATCGCCCAGTGAATAAAAAGAATATCTTCTCCCGTATGTAAGTGTTCGTCGAAGGCAAGCGATTTAATTACAGAACGACGAAAAAGTCGACAAATGAAATGCTGAACGCTCAGCTTGCGCAGCGGAATATTTTTAATTTTTATATTCAAACGAAATGAACGGATGGGTTTTAATTGTTCCGTCGTTCGAAAATCATTGGTATGGGCCGTGACGATATCCAGAGAAAATTGTTCGGCAATTGTAATTAAAGTTTCAAAATACGACACATCCACGATGTCGTCCGCATCGATAAATGAAATATATTTTCCCCGTGCAATGTGTAACCCAGCGTTGCGCGCAGCAGCTACACCGCGATTTTGGGGCAAATGAATCAGTTTGATTCGCCGATCTCCCAATGCATACTCCTCCAATAATTCCGTGGGATTATCCGGTGATGCGTCATTGATTAAAATTAATTCGAAATCATTTAAAGTCTGCCTAAGAATGCTTTCAATGCATTCCCGTAAAAACTGAGGCGGCTTGCAGTAGATGGGAACGATAACCGACAGTAGCACGGCAAAAATGAACGCGTAAATGAAAAATAGTCAAAACTTTATTGCAAGGGGAATTCTTCCCCTTGCAACCCCTACCAGGAGGCACCGCCTCCTGGACCTGGTTTTGCGGATTG
>JAIRLD010000043.1 GCA_031259665.1 Puniceicoccales bacterium
GACCCTTTGACTTTTTTCTTTTAGTTGCGCAACCTCCGGCGCAAATTGCGCCGGAGGTTGCGCACAAAAAAATGTATCTCCTTAAAAATTGGCCTGATCTGCGGCTATCTCCACGGGCGTTGCCCGTGGAGATAGCTGAAAATCCAGTTCCAGGAGGCGATGCCTCCTGGCGGGGATTCTAAGGGCGAGGAGCCCTTAGAGTTTGCTTATTGGATGAAAATTACTATTGGGTATCTCGTGGGAATTCCATTGAATTTATCCATTGGAGAACTTATTAGCCGGCCCAATCGTTTTATTTTTGAGGGAATGGCAGGTGGAAAGATTCAGCGGTGGCATTGTCCTGCAACGGGTAAAATTGGGCTCATTAAAGATTTTCGAGGTATTTCCTGTCTTTTTACTCCGGCGGCCAGCAACGGAAGGCGTACGACTCAGGGAACTGTCGAGGCGATCTCTTTGAATGGCGGTACGGAATGGATTGGGATCAACCAAAATCGGATCAATGGTTGGATCGAGCATCTTTTACGAAAGAACGCTTTTCCGGATATGATTAATGCGGAAGGATGTTCCGTACATCGCGAAGTTAAGATCGACGATTCGCGTATTGATCTTGTCGTTAGCGATGGGGAAAAAGATGGGGAAAAATGTACATTTTTGGAGCTTAAAACGCCGATTCACGATCTACTCCTTTCGCCGGGTGATCGTTTCTCACGGCCGCCTTCGAGTACATTTTTTGATCGTGGATTACGACATTTTCAAACGTTAGCGCGTCTTGCTCAAGTCGGCCATCGGGCCATTGTTGCGTTATGTTTCATGTACGATGCGGTTCCATTTTCTGCGCCGGAACGGAATAAATGGAACGCGAAAATTGTCGATATTATCGGCGAAGCGAATGCCCTTGGCGTTGAAAATTGGCAGCTCAACTTAAAAATTTCCCCTTCCGCATTGGAGGTTGTTTCCTATAAATCAACCGTTTTGGCGTAAAAATTTTTTTCACAAAAATTAAAATCAACGGTCATCTATTCATTCTTGCTGAACATTTTCAAAATGTATAGTTTATGGACATGGATCTTAAAGATCAGGCTATTCGTGAGCGTTTTATTGGCGAGCATGGGCGCAATTTTTCGGTTATTGCTCCAGCTGGGACCGGTAAAACGACCGCCATAACCCGGCGTATTGCCGATATTATTATGCAGCAATCGATCCCTCCTGAAAGATTAGCCGTCGTGACTTATACTAATAAAGCTGCCGAAGAGTTGCGTCAACGAACATTATTAGAAGTTCAAAAAATAGATGGAAATTTAAATTACTGTAACAAAACTTTCTTTGGAACGATTCACGCCTTTGCCGATCAACTGCTGCGAAAATATGGATATTTCATGAATATTAATTCGAATTTTGAAGTTGAAAAGAATGAACATATGCTATGGGGTGATTTTTTACGAAGCCTCAAGGGAGAAAGTTTTATTCCATCCATTATTGGGAATTTTGTTTCACGGGAATCGCTCTATTCGTTAGTTATGAATCATTACAATCGAAGGATTGGAAGCTTTACAACTGATTCGAAAGTTTCTTTACCACTTTACTTGGCCCCGCTGCTCGAGTTTTCAGCAAAAAGCAATGGCAACATCGCACGTTTTCAGAAAAATCTTCGCCATTGGCTACAAAATCAGGCATTTCCTTTCCCCAAAATTGAAACGAGTTCCAAAGAATTTGTCGCGCTTTACGAGCACTTACTTGGTCCTGTCGAGGATGAATGTTCCCAAATTTGTGCATTTTATTTCAACGATTTGGCGGAGCGATTTGAGCAGTTTCGTCTGCGCGAGGGACGTTTTACCTTTCATGATTTAATAAAATTTTCTATCCATCTGATACATCACGAAGTTGCTAAAAATTTATTATGTAATTTTTTTATCATACTGGATGAAGCCCAGGATACGGACCCTCAGCAGTTTGAATTATTGCTGGGAATAGCACAACTGCCATCAGTTATAAATGTGGATTTTTGGCATAATCCTCCTTTGCCTGGCCATTTTTGCATGGTTGGCGATCCCCAACAGTCAATTTATGCCGATCGCACCGACGTCACATTTTATCAAAAAATCCACGAAACATTTACCGGGAATGGCTCCTTTGAAGCGCTTCATTTTTCAGCTACCCTGCGTTTCGGACAAAATATCGCCCACCAAATCAATCAAATCTTTGCTAACATTTTGGATGGGAAAGATGGCCAAGTACCTTTTTCATCGCTTACTTCTGCCGTCGAAAGTTCTTTTATTGAGGAAAATATCGATACATTGTCAAGTTACGTTCACGATTGGTTTCGCTTTGATATCGCGCCATTTGAAGATGAATTATCCTTCCTTTGTTATTTTTTTCGTAAAAAGAAACCACAAAATTTCAATATTTCTTCCTGGAGTGAAATGGCGATCCTTTGTCCACGAAAAAATTGGTTGTGCGAAATTGGTGATGCATTTTCGATAGCAGTGGACGTGCCAAAATTACAAATTCATTCCGCCACGCAAACGTATGACGAATTTCCAGAATTTTCTTGGCCCCATGCCCTCCTAACAGTAGTAATTAATCCCCAAGATCATTTCGAATTTTCCGGTATTTTACACGAAATCTTTGGATTCCCCGATGCGAAAATTGCGTGCTATTTTCATTCCCATGATGTTCCCGAAATACTAATAATTGAACAAAACTTTCAAAATATCCGTTCGCAGTGTATGGCCCTATCTCCTTTACAAATGCTCGACCGACTATTCCATGAATTTGATTTAGTCTCACGGATTACTGCTATTCGCGGAGATTTTCGTGAAGAAATTAAAAAAGAATTACAATTGCTCGCCGCAGAGTCCATCTGTAACGCCGATTTTCTAGCCCGTCTGCAAAAAAAATCTTCCGAAATTTACCAATCGGAATGGATCGATCAAGAAGCTATCCAGTTGTACACTTTCCATAAGGCAAAGGGACTCGAATGGCCCATTGTCATCATCCCTTTTATCAACCGTAAACAAATGCCTGCGCCACGCGTTTTTCCCGATGTGGTAAATCAAAAAATCATCATTAGTAAACGGCAATACGAAAAGTGGTCGGATCCGCATGTTTATCAAAATAACACGGAACGCCTGCTCTATGTCGCGTTGACACGGCAAAAACGACAAACCATTTTTGTCGACGATGGTCGGGAACCCGGTTCCGATTCCATCACTGCCATTTTGGGCAAACTAGTCTAAGGGCTCCTCGCCCTTAGAATCCTCGCCAGGGGATCCATCCCCTGGACCTGGTTTTGCGGTTTGATCCAGTGGCAATGCCACTGGATCAAACCGCAGGATTAAAAACTCGCCCTCGTCGCTTCGCGACGAGGGCAGACTATTTTAAAGATTGGCCCAGTCCATGCGCATTGCGCATAGACTGGGCCAGTAATTTAAAAAAACACTTTTATCAAAACACTTTTATTAAAATAAAAAAAGTAGCCCCCCGCGGCGAAGCTGCGGGGGGGACTTGACCTAGCGGCAAAGCACGCGAAATTTTCGCATGTTTTGCCGCTAAGAAAAAAGAGCACTTTTAAAAAAAGAAAAAAGAAATCAAGTTAGGCGCAACTTTTGTGCAAAATTGCACAGGAGTTGCGCCTAACTAAAAGAAAAGAACTTGACCTTGCGGCCGAGCCTTGCGCAAATTTGCGCAGGGCTCGGCCGCCAAAAGAGGTCAAGGAGTCCATGACTCCTTGCGGGGTGTGTGGCGGAGTCCTCTGGGCAACCGGAGCCTTCTGGACAGCCAGTGTCCTCCGGTTTAATCAACCACGACATTTAAAATTTTTCCAGGAATATAAATTTTCCTTGCAATCCTTTTGCCGGAAAGAAATGTTAAAAAGCGACTCTGTTGCCAAGCAATTTTTTCAATTATTTCCTGTGTGGCATCACTATCGACCAAGATTTCATCGCGAACCTTTCCGTTGACCTGGAGAACAATTTTAACTTGATCCGTAACCAATTTCAAAGCATCGTAGGTCGGCCATTTGGCTTTTGAAATCGAAAATGGCTCTTTCAAGCGCGCCCACAATTCTTCCGCAATGTGCGGTGCAAAGGGAGCAAGTAGTTGTAAAAACACTATAGCCACTTGACGACTTATGCCTACTTTCTGTGCCGCGTTAATAAAAATCATCATCTGCGCAATCGCTGTATTGAACTGCAGTGCTTCTATATCTTCCGTAACTTTTTTGATCGTTTCGTGGAGTAAGCGATCAATTGCCATATCATCTTCCGCTAAAAATTCTTTAACTTCACCATCACCATCAACGTAAAGTGCCCAAACTTTTTTCAGAAAGCGGTAAACACCCTCGATACCTTGCGTACTCCAAGGCTTCATCGCATCAAGCGGCCCTAAAAACATCTCGTATAAGCGCAGCGAATCGGCACCGTATTGCCGGATAACTTCATCTGGATTAACAACATTACCGCGACTTTTTGACATTTTATTGCCATCACTCCCCAAAATAATGCCCTGATGAAATAACTTTCGAAATGGTTCTCGAACGGCGGAAATGATCCCAACGTCGTAAAGAAATAAGTGCCAAAAGCGCGCGTAAAGCAGATGTAAAACGGCGTGTTCCGCTCCACCAATGTAAAAATCGGGACTCCTCCAATAGGTCTCCGCCTGGTGATCAACTAAACTTTTTTCACAATCCGGCGACATGTAGCGCAAATAGTACCAACAGGAACCCGCCCACTGGGGCATGGTATTGGTTTCACGGACGGCAGGAATAAATCCCGTTTGGGGTTCCGTGGAAATTTCGCCCGTTAACAAATTCACAAAAATATTTAACCATTGCTTTGCCCAGGCCAACGGACTCTCTCCATCGTCGGAGGGTAAATAAGTATCCGTTTCTGGAAGTTTCAAAGGCAATTGCTCCTCACTGACCGGAATTGCACACCACTCGACGCCGTCTTTCTTATAAGATACAACACGAGCTGGAATTTTATCGAGAAAATAAGCCTTCTTCTCGGCCAACGCACGATCGTAATGGGATCGCTCGATCCACAGAATCGGAATCGGCTCGCCCCAGTAACGCTGCCGCGAAAATAGCCAGTCACGCAGTTTATACTTTACCGCCCGCTTACCAAAGCCGAGCTGCTCCGCCCTCTGCGCCATTTGTTTTTTAGCTTCCTCCGTCGCTAAACCATTAAATTCGCCGGAATTGACCAGTATTCCATCCGCGCAAAAGGGTAAGCTCTCCTGAGTTTTTGACTCCGAATTTTGGGATTCTTCAGTTGCCAAAATACTACCCTGGGATTGCGTTTCGGAAGCAATAATCACCTGTTTTACTGGAATGTTAAATTTTTGCGCAAATTCAAAATCGCGCTCATCGTGGGCCGGTACGGCCATGATCGCCCCCATCCCGTAGGAAATAAGCACGTAATCCGCAATCCAAATCGGAATCGATTCCCCATTAAACGGATTTTTCGCAAAACCTCCCGTAAATACTCCCGATTTTTCCTTGGCTAAATCCGTCCGTTCCAGATCGCTTTTCTTTTTCGCATTATTGATGTATTCCTGGATTTTTTCTCGATTTCCTGGAGTCGTCACCCGCTCGACAAACTCATGTTCAGGGGCTAAGACTAAAAATGTTACGCCGAAAACCGTATCGGAACGTGTCGTATAGACGGAAATTTTTGGCCCATTGGGAATGATTTCAAAGTCCAGCTCCAAACCTTCTGAACGGCCAATCCAAGCGATTTGCTGTCGTTTCGTCGAATCGGGCCAATCGATATCCTCAAGCCCTTGCAGTAATTTATCAGCATATTCCGTAATCCTCAGAACCCACTGGCGTAAATTTTTTCGCTCTACCGGAAAATCACCCCGCTCCGAACGGCCATTAATCACTTCCTCATTGGCCAGCACAGATCGCAATTCTGGACACCACCAAACGGGTTTGTCGCCAACATAGGCTAGGCCATGTTTAAATAATTGCAAAAAAATCCACTGAGTCCAACGGTAATAGTGAGGATTCGTCGTATCGACTTCCCGACCCCAATCGATGGCGAAACCGAAGGATTGAATTTGCTGACGGAAGCGATGAATATTATTTTCCGTATTGATCGATGGGTGTTGACCCGTAGCGATGGCATGCTGTTCCGCCGGTAGCCCAAAGGCATCCCAACCCATAGGATGTAAAACATTAAACCCATTGGCCCACTTGTAGCGGGCAAGAATATCGGAGGCGGTGTAACCTTCCGGATGGCCGATATGTAGACCGGCCCCCGATGGGTAAGGAAACATATCGAGAACGTAATATTTTTCGTTAGAGCCTTCATTTTCCGCACGAAATGTTTTTTCTTCCAGCCATTTTTTTTGCCAAAATGGTTCTATTTTCTGAAAATCATAGTTTTTATAATTTATCGTCATAGATGCTGACCATAGTAAGTTTTGCCAAAAAACAAGCTCAGAACGTTACGAAATGATGAAATTTAAAAAAAGATCTGAAGCGGATACTTTTTCCGAAGAAGATGATTATTCGAGCGAAGAGGAAGAATCCCTGGATAACTCCCAAAAGGAAGATTACAATTTCCCCCTAAGAGAAAACGACCCCGTTTGGT
>JAIRLD010000072.1 GCA_031259665.1 Puniceicoccales bacterium
TTAGACTCTCCCCAGAAGGCTCCGCCCTCTGGACTCCCGCAAGGAGTCGCAGACTCCTTGACCTCTTCCAGCGGCCCAGCCATGCGCAGACCTGCGCATGGCTGGGCCGCTAGGTCAAAATTTTCTCCAAAAGAACTGCGCAAGTTCTGCGCAATTTGCGCAGAACTTGCGCCAGAGCAGGTCAAGGAATCGCTGATTCCTTGCAGGGTCTGGGGCAGCGCCCCAGAAAGTAGTGCCCCAGAAGATGGCCTACGGAAGACGGGGAAATGATTTTCGCCGTAGTGTAGGGTAAAATCGCACATATCGGCGATGAGTTGGGTATGATCGAGGCATTCGGGATGGTTGTTGAACATTCGTTCCATTTCTTCTCGGGATTTGATATAGAGCTGATGCGTATTCATGCGGAAGCGATTGGTATCGGTTACTTTGGCGGCAGTTTGAATACACAGCAGTTGGTCATGGGCTTCCCAATCCTCCTGAAAGACGTAGTGGGCATCGTTGGTGGCGACGGTCTTTATACCATTTCTTTCGGCTAAATTAAAGAGTATGGGGAGAATAGTTTGCGATTCGGGCATACCGTGGTCTTGGATCTCGATGAATAGGCGATCTTTGCCAAAGATTTTCATGAGCCAATCGAGGCCCTTTTGGGCGGATTCAAGGTCATTTTGGAGTGCCATGGAGGAGAGATAGCCCTGATAGCATCCTGTTAAACAAATCAGACCTTCTCCGTGGGTTGCGATGGTTTGCCAATTCACACGCGGTCGGTAATAGAAGCCCTTCGTATGGGAGAGGGAAACGAGTTTCGATAAATTTTTGTATCCCACTTCGTTCATGACCAGGAGTCCCATATGATAGAGTGGAAATTTTTCTTTTTGAGTATAATCTTGGTTAAAAGTCGTATAGAGTTCGCAACCGATAATAGGTTTAATGCCGAATGTTTTTGCATACTTGAGGAAATCGGGAACACCAAATAGATTACCGTGGTCGGTCATGGCAAGGGCGTGCATATCGAGTTCTTTCGTTCGTGCGAAGAGGCGATCCATACGGCAGGCTCCGTCGAGTAAGCTATAATCGGTATGCACATGCAAATGGACGAAGTTTTTCGACATGGATGGATTATACGAATTCACTCCAACCCAGGTCAACGGCGAAAATATTTTTCCAAAAAAACTTTTCATAAAAAATCTTGCAAAATACAAAAAAGATAATACGATTTTAACCGTTATGAAATCAAAGTATTATCCATTGTTTACTTCTTTCTTTGTAGGAAATGTAATATACGGAATAAAGGTACCGTCCGCAGTATTCCTTCCAGAGTCTAAACAACTACCATTTTCAGTTATTGAAAATTCGTCGAAAGCAGAGGAAGCCTACGTCAATCCTCCGGAGTCCAAACAACTGCTACCGCAACTTATTGGAAACTCATCGAAAGCAGAAGGAATACTCAATGCTATACTCCCAGAGCAAGAGCAATTGTCGCCGCAATTTATTAAAAACTTATTAAGAACGGAGGGAACACTCAATACTTATGCCAGGCTTACGGCGATGGTAGAAAAAAAACTCCTGGCGATAAAAGATAATATCGACTGGATCAATGATCTGATGGAAAGGATTAATGAAATCTTCAAAAATAAACCCGAAATGCGAGCCATTCTCGATAAATTGAATGAAAGACTGAAAATTTTGAATAAAGCTTACCAGGCTTGTATCAAAGAATTAAAATATGAACCCCAAGGAAATTGCAGCCTACTCGCCAATGTCATAAAAGACTTAAAGGAATTACAAGACGTTACTCAAGAATTTAGAAATTCTACGAGAAATCTTCTCGATTGCATACGTCTATTGCTCTCAGCAAATCAAGACATATCGGAACCTCAAAGGTTACGCAGTACCAAATCGGAAACGAAACTCGTCGATCAACACGGATACGAAATGATAGAGATAATTGATCAAATCATTAACAGTATATTGATTCCTGCATTGGGAGCTTTTAATGAATGCGCCCGCGAAGAACGGGGACGAGGTATCACTGGTTCCCAAAGTAACCGCGCACTATGATAAATTTTTCTTGTCCATTATGTAAACGTCTTAGATATCCTAAGGCGTTTACTCTGGGAAAAATCACATGAGATTTAAAGTTGAAAATAAATCGAAATAGAAAATAGAAGGGCAAATGCCAGAAAAAGTACAAGGCCTTCGAGGCGACTAATCTCGCGCTTTGTCATGAAAAAGCGCCCCATTAAAACCGTTAAAAAAATCAAAGAGGGAATACTAACGCGGCCCAATTCTTCGTTGATCGGTACGGGATGAATGAGTGCACAAACACCCGTAATCATCAAACTATTGAAAATATTGGAGCCGATAATATTGCCGGTACAAATCGAACCGTACCCGCGTAACGCGGCTATCAACGAAATTACGATCTCAGGAAAACTTGTCCCTACGGCAACAATAGTAAATCCAATCAACGCATCCGACCATCCCAACACATGGGCTATTTCAACACTGGCGTCGATGACAAACTTCGCCCCAAAAAATAATAGCAAAAGCCCAAAAATAAAGAGATTCAACGTTTTCCATATATCAACTTCTTGATCTATTTGAGCATTAATATTTGATTCTTCCTCCACCCATCGATCGTTTTTGCAAACGAAATAAAGATACAAAATGTCTAGAACGATGAAAATCATTCCCAAAGCGAACCCTATGGGAATAAAAATCACACAGGCTCCAAAACAAGCGGTAATGATGAGAAGAAAAGGTATTTCAATTTCAATGACACGAGAAGTAATGGTAAATGGCTTTATGAGCGCAACAAACCCACCAGCTAGACCAATGTTGACCAAGTTACTACCAATAACATTTCCAGCAACAATTTCAGGATGGTGGTCCAGAGTAGCAATGAGTGAAGTGACTAACTCTGGAGCGGAAGTCGAAATCGCAACAATCGTCATCCCAATAACAAATTGGCTAATACCAAGGCGAATAGCCATCGCACTCGCCCCACGACAGACAAGATCTCCACCGTAGGCAAGTAGGACAAAACCCAAAGTTGCGAAAAAAACAACCTCCCACATACCTCAAAAGTACTTAATAATCGCCAAAGGCAAATAATTTGCAACCTCTAACTAAGGGCTGCGTGCCCTTAGAATCTCCGCCAGGAGGCACCGCCTCCTGGACCTGGACTTGACCCTACTGTCGAGCCCTGCGCAAATTGCGCAAGGCTCGTTGCCACAGGAGGTCAAGGAAGCTGTGCCTCCTTGCGGGAGTCCAGAGGGCGGAGCCCTCTGGGGCAGCCAAAGTCCTCTGAGCAACCGAAACCCTCTAGGTAGCCGAAACCCTTTGGTACAATATTATTGTCTTTGAAAGACTAGATTTATATTTTGGGACGGCGTTGGGCTCCCGTTTTTCATTAAAAATTGTCGCAGATTCTGCGGATTGGTGTGTGCTCGAAAAGCCGATTGGCATTGAGGTGAGTAGTTTACTAGGAGCGAAGTCTTCTTTACTTTCACCGATTTACGCTATCGATATGGAATTGGGCGGCATTATTTTATGCGCAAAAAATAAGCAGTTTTATAACGCACTAAGGAATGCTTATGGTTCAGACGGAGTGACGTTGTGTTTCACAATACTGGCGCTAAATAATGCCGATTTTTCCACGGAAATTATTTGTGATTTACCGATTGTACGACATTATGAATGGAATCGCATGATTATTTCGCACACAACAGGCAAGAAAGCGCGGACTATTTTTAGGAAAAGTGAAACACTGAAACAACTTGTTTTATGGTCAGCGGAAACGAATTTTCTACGCAAACATCAAATTCGTCTCCACGCGCAGGAGCTGGGCATAAAGATATTGGGCGAAGATATTTATGATAAAATTCCGATACCTTTTCTATCGGATTTTAAGTTGAAGGCAAAACCCAATCGCAAGGGAATGCTAATGCCATTGTATCCGGCAGTTTGCATTTATCTATCTGAAATCAAATTTTGTTACGGAGGTAGCGATACAAAAATCGTATCACCATTGTCCGGCAAGTTTGCTGCGATGTTAAAAATTATCCAAAAATGGAATTAAGGATTGGCCATGGTTATGATATTCACCGCTTCGTCAAAGGGCGGAAGTTGATTTTAGGAGGCATTGAAATTCCGTTCAAATGCGGTTTACTCGGCCACTCCGATGCGGACTGCCTTTGCCATGCGATCACCGATGCACTACTGGGAGCGCTGGCTCTCCCCAATATTGGCCAGTTTTACCCGGATACGGATAAAAAAACGATTGGTATAACTTCGACGGAAATACTGCAAAATATTTACAAGAATGAAATTCTTCAACGTAATTATAAAATTATAAATATTGACTGTACAATCATCGCCCAGGAGCCAAAATTGGCGCCACATTTGAATCTGATGTGCCAAAATTTAACCAAATTACTACAACTTTCGGGAGGGCAAGTGGGTATCAAAGCGACGACCCACGAGGGCCTCGATGCGATCGGCGAAAAAAAGGCGATTGCCTGCCATAGCGTGTGTTTATTGGAAAATTTGGGGCTCTGCCCCACACCCCGCAAGGAGTCAGAGACTCCTTGACCTCGTCTTTGCAGCCGAGTCCGGCGCGGAACGCGCCGGGCTCGGCCGCAAGATCAAAATTTTTCTCTTTATAAAAAAAAGTGCACATAAAAAGAAGTCAGCCCTCGTCGCGAAGCGACGAGGGTTGTCCTTTGGACCTTAGCGGATTGATCCAGGTCCAGGAGGCGGTGCCTCCTGGCGGGGATTCTAAGAGCGCGCAACCCTTAGGTCTCTTATGCTTATAAAAAGTCCAAAGCGTCGACATCGAAGGATAAATGGATACCGGAAGGGACAGCAAGTTGGTTACGGAAAGGCTGTAGTTTTCCGGCAACTTTACTCACGCTCTGTACGAAAATCAAAACGGAATAGCGATAGCGATTTTGTAATTTTTCGAGCGGAGAAACCATGGGGCCGCGAATTTCAATCGGCTCATTTACGAAAAGTTCGGTCAATTTTCGAACGAAATCTTTAGCAAAAAGCTTCACCAATTCCAGGCCCTTCCCCGACAAGTTTACATTGATGATGTGCCGATAAGGCGGATAGCGAAACATTTTCCGCATCTTTAATTCGCCAGTTGAGAACTCCACGTAATTTGCATTTTTGGAGAGAAATATAATTTCATTGCCGGGAATATGTGTCTGAACGACGACTTCTCCGGGAATTTTTCCACGTCCTGCCCGTCCCGCCACTTGAACTAATAACTGAAATGTTCGCTCGTTTGCTCGAAAATCCTGCTGATTGAGGGATCCGTCCGCGTTCAATAATCCGACAAGCGTCACATTCGGAAAATCTAATCCTTTCGCAATCATTTGTGTCCCCACTAAAATATCTATCTTCCCTTCACGAAAATCCGATAAAAGATGAATGAATTCGTGTTTTTTTCCCATAATATCCGAATCGATACGCGCGATGTGCGCCCGTGGAAATAATTCATTCACCACCTGCTCGACCCGTTGGGTACCGACACCATTGTAAAAAATCTCCGGAGCTCCACATTTGGGACATTTGGAATGCAATGCCTCTTGATGGGCACAAAAATGGCAAATAAGTAAATTTTTTGTTTTATGATAGGTTAAAGGAATACTGCAATGGGGACACATCGCAATAAAATCACAACACTTGCATAAAACGGTCGGCGCATAACCCCGCCGATTGAGAAAAAGTATGATTTGTTCTCCTTTTTCAAGGCGTTCTTCCATTTTTTTTACCAGCAGCCGGGAAAAAATATTGGCCCCCCTTTCATAGCGCATGTCAACGACGTGTACCAATGGTAGCTGACGGCAATCGATACGCTGAGATAACGTTTCCAATTTGTAATTTTTGAATTTTGTATTAAAATAAGATTCAATGGAGGGCGTCGCAGAACCCAATAGGCAAACGGCATTATGTAATGTTGCGCGATAAATTGCTACGTCCCGACCATGGTAACGCGGATGTTCGCTTTGCTTGTAAGCCGACTCGTGTTCTTCGTCGATGATAATCAATTGTAAATTGTTTAAGGGTAAAAAAACTGCCGAACGTGCTCCAACGGCAACCGTCGAAGCCGCATTCAAAGCCCCTTGCCAAGCATCACGCCGCTCACCATCCGATAGGCCGCTGTGCCAAACTAAAACCGGTAGCCCCTCGAAACGGGAACGCAATTTTTCCACAACCTGAGCCGTTAGGGCAAGCTCCGGCAACAGGTATAACACCGAACCGCCTCTCCCCAAAACATAGTGAATCAATTCAATATAAACTTCTGTTTTTCCCGAACCTGTCACGCCGTGTAGTAAATGAACATTAAAAGTCCTAGCCTCCAAATTCCGCTCCACCGATGCCACAACTTGTGCCTGTTCCGACGTTAATATTACATTTTCATTGCATTTTTTCAGTAAATCTGGCGCCCCATAGGCGATCCTTTCCTGCCGTTGAAAGGTTTCATAGATGATACCCTTCCGCAATAAAGCTTCTAAAATATTTCTTGAAAATTTATCTAAAAATTCACTCTTCGTAATCAATGGATTTTGCCGTAAAAATTGCCAGGCTTCGTGCTGTCTCGGTAATTTTTTTTCATCGATTGTCGCTTTACCTTCGACAGTGAGCTGTAAATAAGAAATTAACTTAAAGGATATATTTTTGCGAATGACCGTCGGAATCGCCGCATCCATTACCGTAAATAAATCGTAGAGGTAGTACTTCGCGATCCAGAAATAGAGCCTAATGAGCGTTGCATCAGTTATCGGAATGTCGTAGACCGTACTCAAAATGGGCTTTAAGGCATAGGAAAGCGTCACGGGATTTTTTTCATTGAGCGCGACTACAAGCCCCATTTTTTTCGATGGACCAACGATAACGTTGACAAGCGAACCGACTTGAACGACGCCCCATAAAGTATCGGGAACTGCGTAAATTAATACGCGATCAATGGGAGCAAAAATCAAAACTTCGGCGGTAAGCATCGTATTTATCAATTGAAAATATATTTTTTATCCACATTGCAAGCCAGAGGGAGACTGCTGTGGGGCTCTGCCACACACCCCGCAAGGAGTCGTGGACTCCTTGACCTCCTTTAGCGGCCAGGCCCTGCGCATCGCGCATGGGCCTGGCCGCTAAGTCAAAAATAGACTCTTTGACTTTTCTTAGCGGCAAAGCATGCGAAAATTTCGCATGCTTTGCCACAAGGTCAAAATTTTTCTCTTTATAAAAAAAAGTGCATATAAAAAGAAGTCAGGTCCAGGAGACAATGCCTCCTGGCGGGGATTCTAAGGGCGCGTAGCCCTTAGTTACAATTAATTAGTCTCGCCATTTTCAAAAAAAAATCCTTCTCTATGGGTGATGGAAGAATCGACGAGAATGAGCGAGCAATTTTTATTGATAGGGATTGGAGGGATGGGCATGGCTCCTCTTGCGCTTTATTTGCATCAACAAAACCATATTATTTATGGTTATGACGATGCTCTACCGACTTTTTTGGAGCATTTTTTCGAGCGGCAAGAAATTATTATTTGCGAATCTTTTCCAGAAAGTATTGACAGTGTCATTTATTCCGGCGCGATTCGAAGCGATCATCCATGGCTGATGGAAGCAAAAAAACGGGGAATTAGGACATATCTTCGCGGTGAGTTTTTAGCACAACTTTGCCCAAAAAAGCAGATGATTGCCGTAGCTGGTTCCCATGGTAAAACGACGGTAACGGGTATGCTCGTCGACTGCCTACCCGACTGTGACTATATTTTAGGGGGATTTTTCCAGGACGAAAAAAAGTTACCAGCAAAGTATATACTAGAAAATAAATTTCTCATTTGTGAGGTGGATGAAAGCGACCACACAATCGAACGCTTTTCTCCCCATATTGCGGTGGTACTCAATTTGGAAGATGACCATCTGGTCCAATATGGCCGTTCCGAAAATTTGGATTTAGCATTTGGAAAATTTTTTAAAAATACGCGCCATGCTATCGTTATCCCCGAAGGAGATAGGCTATTGGAAAATATTATAGAAAAACAAAACATTACGGCAGACGTTGTACGGGCGAAAGTCACTCCATATGCGCCAGCTTTTGAGAAAAATTTATCTATGTTGCAAAGTGTTCTTGAAAAGTTGAAAGATAATGGGCATAAAATTTGTATACCCTTCGAATTTTCGCCACTATTTCGCCGCAACCAATTTTTGGGTACACTATATTTGGAACAGCCTGTGGAAATCTGGGCGGATTATGCTCACCACCCAACGGAAATTGCCCAATGCATTAGGCACTTCGAAGGAGAGAAGCAGAAAATTGCCTTCGTCTTTCAACCGCACCGCTATACGCGTACACAGCAATATGTCCAAGATTTTGCGAAAGTTTTTGCCGGAAAGCGTTGTACTTTTTTGCCCGTATATTCTGCCGGCGAGAAATTTTTGGCCGACGGTACGACGGAAATGATTTTGAATCATTTTTCTGAAAATGATAGGCCTAATTTTATTACATCGCTGAATGATTTTTTCATTAAAAACAATAGCGATAACACGCTGCCCAATAAAATTGTATTCATAGGTGCTGGAGATATTTTTTTCCAGGCGCAGATATGGGTTTTTAAACAACAAATTCAATTATTAAAAAATTTTTTAGCAACACATGAAATTCCATTTTCCGAAAATATTTCCGCCAAAAAGTACAATACGCTTCATATTGACGGTACGGTTCCGCTGATAATCGAACCGGAAAGTGCTGAAACACTTGCCATTATTTTGCAGGAACTTACTGGGACGAAGATCCCTTTTTTTATCATTGGTCGCGGGTCGAATCTTTTGGTCGATGACCTATGTAGTGTCTTGATTTCGCTAAAAAAAATATCCTCGATTTTTACGCAAAATGCAGGATTAGTGGAAGTTTCCGCGGGCTTTTCTTTGCCGATTTTTTGTAAGCAAATCGCGAGACTCGGCCTTCAGGGCTGCGAAGAACTGGCAGGAATTCCAGGAACGATCGGGGGCGCACTGCATATGAATGCGGGAACAGCTCAGCAAACGATTTCGGATAAACTCGTGTCCATCGATGTGGTAAATTTTTCTGGAAATCGTCAGGTTGTGGATCAATCGCAGATTCCTTTTACCTATCGAAGAGGTTTTTATGGAGGTGTTATTCTGAGTGCGAAATTTCAATTCAAGGAAAGGGAAGCACCGGAAATTCTTTTGGGAAAAATTCACAAAAAAATGCTATGGCGCCAGGAGAAACAACCTAAACAACCTAACGCCGGCAGTATTTTTAAAAATCCACAAAATTCGTTTGCAGGGATGCTAATCGACCAAGCTGGATTGAAAGGTATCCCAATCGGTGGAGCCAAGATTTCTGAAAAACATGCTAATTTTATCATCAATGCAACCGGTCAAGCGACAGCCAATGACATTAAACGGCTTGTCAACCTGGCTCGTCAAAAAGTTTTAGAAAAATATAGAGTCTTTCTCGAACGAGAAATCTTATTTGCATCTGAATTGGGACTTCAGCTGTCCAGGGGGGCTTTGCCCCCCTGGACCTCCCGCAAGGAGGTTGTTGTGGGGCTCTGCCCCACACCCCGCAAGGAGTCAGAGACTCCTTGACCTCTTTCGGCGGCCGAGCCTGACGCAGACTGCGCCGGGCTCGGCCGCAAGGTCAAGTTTTTTTCTTTTTTTTTAATTCTGCGGATTGATCCCCTGGCGATGGGTACAAGGGAGAAAGATTTCCTCCTAAAGAATCACAAAAAAATTTGCAATATATTTTAATTTTAATATACCTATTACATGATTTGCAGTGAAAATTCAAAATGGACAGTGGAACGGTCAGTGGGTGTAATGATGCATATTTCCTGCTTACCGAGTCGACAGAGCATCGGATGTTTTAATGCAATGGCCTTTCGGTTTGTTGATCTTTTAACAAGCTCTAGCATACGTTATTGGCAGATTTGTCCATTGAATCCGACCGGCTATGGTGATTCACCTTATCAGGGAACCTCTGCCTTTGCAATTAATCCCTATTTTCTCGATCTCGAAGCACTTGGCATCGATGATATTCCATCCGGTCTGTCTGGAGAGTCTGACCGCGTCTCCTTCGGAAAGCTTTATGAATATTTTAATAACTTATTAGAAAACTTCGGACCCATGTTGATTGAGAAATTCGAGAAAGATATAAAGTTTTTAGCATTCCAACAAACCCATTCCCACTGGCTGAAACCCTATGCGCTTTTTGCCGCCTTTAAATCTCTTTTCGATGGAAAAGCCTGGTTCGAATGGCCAAAGGAATATAAATTTTACAAAAAAATCGATGATCAAAAATTGCCGGATAATGTCCTCAAATACTGCAAATATCATGAAGTCTTGCAATATATTTTACATATCCAGTGGCAAAAAATTAAACATTACGCCAATCAACACCACGTCAAAATTATCGGCGATATTCCGATTTATCCCGGTTTAGATAGCGCAGATGTTTGGAGCGAACCGGAAATTTTTCAGCTCGATAAACAATTAAACCCTAAAAAACTCGCCGGCGTTCCATCTGACTATTTTTCTCCCAATGGTCAACTTTGGGGTAATCCGGTCTACAATTGGAAATTTTTACAACAAAATCAATACACCTGGTGGCAGCAACGTATCCGACGCAACGGAGAACTGTTCGACGTCCTGCGCCTCGACCATTTCCGCAGCTTCGATCGCTTCTGGACCGTTCCCGCAAATGCTGAGAATGCCGTCAATGGAAAATGGGAATCCGGCCCAGGAAAACAATTATTCGAATTTTTTAAAGAATATCAATTCATTGCCGAAGACTTGGGCGATATCGACGATAACGCCCGCCAATTACAACAAAATCTGAATTTCCCAGGTATGAAAGTTTTGCAGTTTGCCTTTTCCGGAGACCCTAAAAATATCTACCTCCCCCATAATCACGATAAAAATGCCGTTCTATACCTGGGGACTCACGATAATGACACGTTGCGGGGTTGGTATGCCGGACTCGACGAAAGGACCAAAGACCAAATTCGCCGCTACTTCGGTATCGATGACAACGGAATTGCTTGGAAATTTTTAACGGAAATTTACCGTTCGCCCTGCTTTTTAAGTGTTATTTGTATCCCAGACCTGCTCGCATTAGGTTCCGAAGCGCGCTTCAATACACCCAGTACTCAGGACAATAATTGGCAATGGCGTCTGACAGAAACCCAGTTTTCTGAATTGGAAACAATGGCCCTAAAATTGAAAGCATATGGGGTGCAGTACGATCGTGCCTAAGGGCTACGCGCCCTTAGAATCTCCGCCAGGAGGCATCGCCTCCTGGACCTGGATCAATCCGCAGAATTAAAAAAAAAGAAAAAAACTTGACCTTGCGGCCGAGCCCGGCGCAGTCTGCGTCGGGCTCGGCCGCCGAAAGAGGTCAAGGAGTCTCTGACTCCTTGCGGGGTGTGGGGCGGACCCCCACAAAAAATATTTGCCACGGATAAAAAAATATATATATTCTAGGTAGATGGATCGAAAAGGATATTTATTGATTGAGGTTATTCTAGGACTTTCGGTTTTTGCACTGGCTGCAGGTGTCGTCACACATGGTTTTTTACTTGGCTTAAATTTACATAAAAATGCCGGTATCGATTCCAATGAGGCGGTCGTCACAACGTTGCTGATCAATCGTATCAAACAGGCCACTGTGGGTACGACCTTTTCAATAAAATTAGACAAGGAAGAATGGGAATTGAAACTCGAAAAAGCTAATGCAATTACAACGGGCGTTTTATCTAACCTGTGGGCTCTCGATATTAGCGTTGCCAAAATCAAAGATTTTAAAGGAAATGGTGTGCTGCGAGAAGAAAAAAAATATAGTATTTTCCGCTATCTTCCTTAGTCTTCGCCTTAATCGTTCTACCATCAAGAATTGCTTGAAAATCCTTTGAATTTTTTATTACTCATCCCTGGAGTGTTATGATTTCTCTTCTACAAAAAGTTTTGCAAAAACACCATAAATGGCTGTTTTCAATTTTATTGGCTATCGTTACGATTAGTTTCGTCTTCACCGTAGGATCATCCCCAGGTATCGGTCGCAATACTCGAAAACGAGAAAAAAAGTTCTTCGGCTATGATTTATCCTCGCAAAAAAACGTTACCCAATTGCTAGGGGAAGTCGAATTGAGTGCACAGTTGCAGCAAATCTTCATCGGAACGGAACAATTGCAAAATTATACCTTATTTTCTCGTTTCGCAGCACTGAAACTCGCCAACGATTTCGGTATCCCTAAACCAAATAAAAATATACTTAATCGCTTTATCGAAACCTATCCGGCCTTCCACGGAGGTGATCAGCAGTTTGATGCCAATAAATACAACGATCTCCTCGAACAGGTCAGCAAGGATTCCTCCCAATTGGGAATGTTCGAGCGGACGATTGCCGATGATTCTAAAATTGCCACGGTCGAAAGATTACTCTCGGGTCAGGGATATGCCCTAGATAGCCAAGCCAAATCGGAGATTATCCGAGAAAGGACAAAATATTTCTTTGGGACGGCTAAATTTTATGCCCCACCCATAGCGGATGATCTTGAATATTCTGAGGATGAACTTTGGCAGTACTTTGAATCGCACCGGAATGCCTATCGAATTAGGGAACAAATCGTCCTGGATTACATCGAATTTCCATCGGAATCGTTTGCCAAAAAAGTTCCGGAACCGTCCCAACGGGATCTACAGAAAATTTATAGGGCCCATAAAAATCAGTTCCAAAATCTAACCGAGGGGTCCAAAGAATGGGAAACTGCCATCACCGAGGTCTATGAACACGATATGGCCGATCGCCTGGCTATGGAAGCCGCTACCCAATTCACCTACGATCTGTACGAGAAAAATGTTGTCCGCGATTCCGAACCATTTAAACAACTCATCGGGGAAAGGACATTAAAGGTATCCAATTTGGCTCCCATAGTACTGGGGCAATTTTCGGAGAATGAATATTTTTCCGATGAGTCTTTGGCCCAAGGTAGCAAATTGAGCGAAGATCGCTATTTTTCGGATCCCATACAGGCTAAAAATGGAAATATATGTGTCCTACTCTATCGGGATTGTATTCCCCCAATTGATCCGCCATTGGATAGTGTTCGCGAACGGGTTACTCGAGATTTTTTAGCGGCGAAAACAGAAGAAAAATTTGCCAAACGGATCGATGAGATTCAAGAAATATTGGCCAAAGCTCAACCTCTATCTCCGGAGGTATTTGCAAAAATTGTCGCCGAACACGGAGGCGTAACCACGAGGAGCACCGGAAAGAATTTCCGCGAAGGAATTACTCCTCAGGAACAAGAAATATTGTTGTCACTCCGTACCGGGGCGGTCTCCAACGCAATTCTTACGGAAAAAATGGAGGCGGAAGTTGTATTTTTAGAAAAAAAGGAAATCCCTTCGGATATCGACTCAGCTACCGTGGAACAGATGGTAGCGGTCCTGGAAAAGAAAAACAAGGAAAGTTTTAACGATCATATTATCGAGATGATTCTCGACGAAATGGGTGTCACAAAAGATCGCGAAAATCTCTTACGGCATTATCAAATGATGGCGTCTCTTATCTATATGCAACGCCATCGAAATGAGTTCGGTTTTTAATACTTATAAATTGACAGAATACCATTTTCTAATTAGTCTACTGCCACATCTATGGTAAATAATCCTCAAAATTCAGTTCTGTATGTTGGTGCATTAGGTGCATTATTATTGATGGGCGGATGTAAATCGATCGGTCCAAGTTCCGTTAGAAAGGTGCACTACGAATATAATCACGCCATTGCTAAAACGAATGATGAACAGCTTTTACTAAACATTGTTCGTTCAAAATATCACGAAAGTCTATGCTTCGTCGATGTGAATGGAATTGATGACGTTCGCAAATGGACAATGCGATTGGGGCCAAATGGTTCAAAATTTGGACTTGTTAGCAATTCCGGTAAACATGAGTTGGGCTTAACCGCTTACACTGAGATTTTTCAAAACCCTATTATCCGTTATTTTCCCCTTAAGGGTGAGGATTTCACGAAAAGAATGCTCGCTCCCATACCCATTGCGGTCGTGTTAGGGCTGCGCCACGCGGGATGGGATACTAGACGCGTTTTCAATCTATGCATCGAACACATCAATCATCTGGATAACGCTTCTTTTGCCTTCGACCCTATTTTTACGCAAAAGCCGAAATGCGAATCCTTTAGCGAAATGGTTGATCTGATGGCCACGCTATGGGACCAAAACCGCCTACTTGTCGGCATTAACTCCGAAAACCAAGCACAGGAACTTGTCCTTCGGTTTGTGGGTTCCGATTCCCAAAGTCAACAATTGAAGTCCCTTTTGAAACTCGATTTAAACGGCTCCGAATTCCATTTCAATTCTAATTTTCTTGATACGTGTAGCACAAATTTAACGGTACGGACACGTTCGGTTATGGAAGTTTTATCTTATCTCTCCCATGCGGTGAAGGTTCCACAAAAGGATATCGATGCAGGACTAGTTTCGGAAATGAAGGATAAAAACGGAGAAATATTCGATTGGACCCAATATCTTTCCGGAGAATGGATCGCGATCAATTGTAGCGAAAGCCAAGAATGTCCCAAGAACGCTTTTGTCAGTGTCTTTTACCGAGAAAAATGGTTCTTTATCGCCGACAATGACCTAAATAGCAAATCAACTTTTATGTTCCTCAATTATCTGTTTAATTTGCAATCGGGAAATCCAATGGCATTCGTTCCAACACTTACAGTTTCGACCAGTTAAAGCTCTCTCCTTCATAGTTTCAAATAATTAAGCGTAAATTTTTTATATTTGCGCTTTTTTTGTGTTGCAAAAATCTGTAAAATCAATTTTTTAGAAAATGAAAGGAGATTTGCGCAGGATTCTTTCTAGCAAATTGAGGATGAATATGGATTATAAGAAAGAAGTAAATGACCTACTTGGGGAATTGGGAAAGGTACTGGATTTGTCGTCGCTCGAGCTCGATGTAAACAACCACTGCCTCATCCTATTCGATGACAAAATTGTCCTCAATTTGGAACTCCAGGAAGAGGAAGGTGCACTGATCGTTTATTCCTACATTAGTGTTGTACCTTTTGCCGGAAAGGAACTGATTCTGGAAATTTTATTGGAAGCGAATTTCTTTTGGAAAATTTCCCACGGAGCAACTTTTTCGATCGATAAACAAACCCAAACGCTCGTCCTCCAGCAAAAATTTCCCCTTCCCCTTTCAAAGCCGGAAAGCTTCCAGGATGAGTTAGGAATTTTTGTCGATGTGGTGGAAGCATGGATGAAAAGAATTGACGAAATCTGTACTGAAGCTGAGATGCTGTTGGAAGAAAATTTGAAAGTAGAAAAAACAGAGAAAAAATACGGATCGTGGAAATATTAAGGAGGATTTAAAATGAAAAAATCAACAAAAATAACAAATGAAAATCAAGTTCCTGAGGAAGATGTACCAAAAACGTCTCCCAAAAGAAAAATCCACCAAGTTAAAAAATTAACCGAGACGGTAGACGAACATTGGGAATACGAAGAAAATGAACCCCGTATAGCTACCCGCCGCAAAAAGAAAATCCGCCAAGCTGATGATACCAAGAAAATGACGGATGGTTCCTGGTCAACCGTTCCCCATATCCCTCTTTTTTCCCGAAAAGTTACCACCGGAAATAAAATTAAAAGCAAAAATATCCAAATACAAAAAATTACGACCGTAAAGAAGTTTTTCAAAAAAAGTCCCGACCTATCCATCGAGAAGATACCCCTCGCCCAACGAAAAGCAAAACAAATCGATCTGTTCTCCCAAACGCTTCCCCAGGTCATTAAAACAATACTCAAAGACTATAACTCCATCCATTTTAAAGCCCAAGCCTCTTGAAAAGAAGCTGCCAGAGGACTCCACCCTCTGAACTCCCACAAGGAGTCTGTTGTGTGGCTCGGCCGCTAGGGTCAAGAATAGATTCTTTGACTTTTCTTAGCGGCAAAGCATGCGAAATTTTCACATGCTTTGCCGCAAGGTCAAGCTAGGCCCTCGTCGCGAAGCGACGAGGGCGATCCTTTGGCTCCTGCGGTCTGATCCAATGGCATTACCACTGGATCAATCCGCAAATCCAAGCCCAGGAGGCGGTGCCTCCTGGCGAGGATTCTAAGGGCGAGGAGCTCTTAGACACTTTTCAAAATTGTTCTAAAAAACGCAGATCGTTTTGGTAAAATAGGCGTACATCGTCGATGCCGTAGAGTAGCATCGCTAGGCGTTCCAGGCCTAAACCGGCCGCAAAGCCCGAATATTTTTTGGAATCGATTCCCACCGATTCAAAAACGTGAGGATCGACCATACCGCAGCCTAGAATTTCGATCCATTGATTGCTCAGTCTACCGAAATCCGTCGATCGGAAATCGACCTCAAAGCTAGGCTCCGTAAAGGGGAAAAAACTTGGCCGCAGGCGTGTTTCCGTTTGGGGGCCGAATAGGGCTTTGAGAAAGTGATCGAGTGTCGCTTTCAGGCTACAAACGGTTACATTTTCATCGACGTAGAAGGCTTCAAACTGGTGAAAATTGGCGCTATGGGTTGCATCGGTCGTATCGCGACGGAACGTCCGTCCCGGGGAAACGATGCGAATGGGTGGCGATTGTTTGAGCATGGTTCGGATTTGGACGGTTGAGGTATGGGAGCGCAGGAGGTAGCGTTCCGTTCCGTGTTTAGAAGTGGTCGCCATTTGGATATCCTGGGGCATGAAAAAAGTATCCATTACATCCCGGGCCGGGTGACTTGGAGGTGTATTTAAGGCGTCAAAGCAGTACCATTCGGTTTCGATTTCGGGGCCATCGACGGTGGAAAATCCCATTCGATTAAAAATTTCCTCTACCCGTTGGCGAGTTTTCGTGAGGGGATGGAGATTGCCCGGAAAACGTTCCCGCGTATTCAGGGAAACATCGATGGGATCGCCCATTTTTTCCCGCAGGGTTTGTGTTTCGAGTTCCTCCCATTTTTTGGCACATAGGGTTTCGATTTCATTTTTGATGTGATTAACTTTTTTCCCCAATTCTGCCCGTTTTTCCATAGGGAGGGCCTTCATGCCCTTCATGACATCGCGCAGTACACCGTTGGGACCGAGATAGGTAGCTTTTAGTTCTTCCAGCGCGGCGAATGTTCCAACGGTTGCAATTTTCGCTTCAACTTCCTCGATTAAAAGATCATTCAATGGCAGCATATTTTGCATCATTATATTTTGCATCATTCATAGACATTTTCATGAAAACTCAAGGAAGACCCATCGAAAAACGAAAACAATTTATTTTTTCTTGAAAAAATAGACTTTATATGGATAATTGGTCTCGCTTAAGTGTTTTTGAGGAGCGTGCAATGAATAGAGGATTTGCCATTATCGTTTTTTTGACTTTTTCGTTGCTCACCGTGCGAGCAACCGAAATGCCTGTGTCCGGCACGCTACCCATTTCGGTCGACGATAGTATCCCAACGGCTCTGCTACCGCCACTCGCGCCCGTGGAAGTCGGAAGCTACGGAGGGATCATACTACTTTCGCTATTGATCATCGTTCTTTTAGGTGGTCTCTGTTGGTTATTTTTTTATCGGCGACGCTCCCGTTTTGTAAGTAAACCTCTTTCTTCTTTTCAACAACTCCTTCGAGATCTCCATCGAGCTAAATTGCATGCCGACACGAAGGATACGAAAGAGTTTTGTTCCGCACTTTGTTTTGCCCTAAAATCCTATGTACAACGGGAGTACCAATTACCCATAACCTGTCGAACGACGGAGGAATTTTTAAAAATTGTCCAGAGTTCATCCAAATTTTCCTGGGAAATAGCGAGCGATTTAACGGATATCCTACTCTATTCCGATCAAGCTAAATTTGCGGGAATAAAGTTTCAAAACGATTTCCATAAGGATTTATTTCTGAAAGCCTGTCGTTTCGTCCGCGAAGTGAAACGTATTCGCCGTTTGGCTAAACCTAAATCTGTCCAAAAATGATCAGCGCCTTTGAGTTTCATAGTAAAGAATTTTTGTGGCTATTGCTTCTTTTACCGGTTGTTGCCCATATTTGTAAGCGCTACAAAAAACGGGCTACACTTTCCTTTTCGCATACCGAAACGTTAAAAAAAGCGGCGGAATCCCATCGTTCAAATTCCAAGCGCATTTTAAATTTTCTACGTTATTCGGCTCTTACCCTATTGATTTTTGCCTTAGCTCGTCCGCAACTCATCCACCGTTTCACGGAATCCAATTCCAGTGGTGTCGATATTATGCTGGCGGTGGACATTTCATCTTCGATGATGGGACTCGACTTTCAGGAAAGAAATGAACAAAAATTGACTACCCGTCTCGATATCGCCAAACAAGTAACCGATGAATTTATCCGAAATCGTCCCAATGATCGCATCGGCATGTGTGCCTTCGCAGGGGATGCTTACCTGGTCAGCCCCGTTACAATGAATCACGACTGGCTAGAAGAGAATTTAAAACGCTTACACGTCGGGCTAGTGGAAGATGGAACAGCAATTGGGAACGCTATCGCCATGTGCGCGAATCGCCTTAAAAACTCAGAGTCAAAGACGAAACTTATCGTCTTACTGACGGACGGCGGGAACACGGCAGGCAATATCGCTCCCCTCATCGCTACAGAAACGGCAACGGCATTAAACATTAAGATTTATACCATCGGGATCGGTAAAAAAGGCATTATTCCATTTGCCTATCCCGATGAGCAGGGGAATATCATTGTAGATCCGTTTGGTCGACCTCTCATCGTTCAAGGACAGGCCGATATCGATGAAACCCTACTCGAAGCCATTGCCCAAAAAACGGAAGGACAATTTTTTCGCGCAGAAAATAGGAAACAATTGAGCGATATCTATACGACCATTGATCAATTGGAAAAGACCGAAGTGAAGGTTAAACAATTTGCCACTGCGGAGGACTTTTTTATCTGGCTCATCGGATGTGCCTTACTGTTCCTTCTACTGGAGTGTTTTTTACGTCATTCAAAATTCCAAAAAATACCATGAAATTCGGAAATACGTTGTTTTTGTTTCTATTACCCCTATGGATCGCCCTGGTACTATGCGTAATCGGGTGGGGACGAAGGCGTCGGTCACGATACCTCAAACAGATGGTTGCCCAGCGACTTTCCCCTCTACTGCTTTCGAATCACAGTACTGGAAAACAAAACCTAAAAAATTTGCTTTTTCTATGTGCAATCGCACTCATTGGATTCGCCCTAGCCGCACCGAAATGGGGTCACAAGGAGGAAGAGCGCTATGTAAAAGGCGTCGATTTACTGATTGCGGTAGACGTTTCCAAAAGTATGCTTGCGGAAGATATTAAGCCGAACCGCCTCGAGCGCACGAAGTTGGCCATTTTAGACCTCATCAAATCTTTTACGGGGCATCGCGTTGGCCTCATCGCATTTGCTGGAGATTCCTTTTTGCAATGTCCCCTCACCCTCGATCATAACGCCTTTATCCAGAGTCTCAATGCCATCGATACGGATACCATTCCCCTACCGGGTACGGCCATCAATGCGGCGATTGAGATGGCCGAGAAGGTTTATGGCCAAACACAAAATCAAAAATTACTCTTTCTTTTTTCCGACGGTGAAGAATTAGCCGACAGTGCCATCGATGGCGCTAAACAGGCAAAAAAGGAAAACGTTTGCATTTACACGATCGGCATCGGTTCAACGGAGGGCGTTACGATTCCCATTAGAGATGATCGAACGGGAAAGGTCAATCCCCTATGCGATCGAAAGGGACAGGTTGTAAAAACTTCCCTTGATGAAAAGACGCTTCAGGAAATTGCTGAAATAACCGATGGCCAATACTATCACCTATCACCCGCTGCCCTATCGCACCTACAAAGGGACATCCTCACCCATTTTCCGCTCCTTAAAGAAAATTCGCAAGGAAATAAGTACATCGAAAAGGTTTACCAGGAGCGCTACCAATTATTTTTACTCCTAGGACTTCTTTTACTGCTTCTGGAAATGCTTCTCAGCAACTATAAAAAACCGGGGAAATATTCCGTTTCGATTTACTACAAGCTTTCGTCATTCGTTTTAATTTTCCTACTTTCATTGAATCACCTCTCCGCAAAGGAAAGTAAAGGTGAAATCCATTACAAAAATGGCGAATTCGAACGGGCATTGGAATTTTATAACCAACAATTGGCTAAAAAACCGGACAATCGGGAGTTGCTCTACAACAAAGGGACCACCTGTCTCGCCTTGAAACAGTACGAAGAGGCAATCGATTGCTTTAAAAAATCGGTACCCGATGCTCCTCTAGCGTTACAGAAAAAGGCATTTTATAACCTGGGGAATACGTTTTTTGAACAGGGGCAAAGTTTACCCGAACCCCAAAAAACATTGGAAAAATGGAAGGAAAGTGTACGTCATTTTCAATCGGCTGTAGATTTGGATGGACAGTTTGAGGAAGCGAAGAAAAATGCGAAATATGTCGAAGAGCAAATTAAGAAGTTAGAAGAACAGCAAAAGTCCCAAAATCAGCAATCATCCGACGATCAAAAGAATCAGCAAAATCAAAATAATCAGCAGAATCAGGACGATCAGAAAAACCAAAGTGATCAACAAAAAGACCAAAAGGATCAGCAGGATCAGCAATCCGAAGATCAACAATCGTCGGATCAGCAAAAATCCGATGGACAAAAGGATCAGCAGGATCAGCAATCCTCCAACGATCAACAATCGTCGGATCAGCAAAAAGATCAAGACGATCAGCAAAAATCTGAAAACCAAAGGAAAGAAGATCGTCAACGAAAACCCAATGACCCACCAAATCGGAACGATCAGCGAAACTCAGATCAGCAAAAAGATTCCGATGAACGGAAAAAATCCGAGGATAAAAGGAAGGAAGATAATCAATGGAAACCCAACGACCCAAAACAATCCAAAAATCAACAACCTTCCGATCAACGCCATAACCCACAAAGTGAAAACAATGACAAAAATCAACATGGGATGGTACCAAGAGATCCTAATTCACAGGGAAATAGGCCATATGATCAGACAATGTCTTCCGGTGATGCCCTTCAATTACTCGATTCTTTGGAAAATGAAGAAAAAAAATTGCCTTTAAAAATGATTTATGGTAATATTAGGAACCGCAATCCGGAAAGGTTTTGGTAAAATGAAAACGCGATTTTTTACAGTATTGGTGACATTTTTGCAGATTGTGGCGCTCAATGCCCGTGGGCCTAGTTTTGGTACCAATGTGCGTGGACCTAGTATCAGTATTAATGCACGATTCGAACCCACAGAGGTAAGTCTTTATAACGAAGTACGCTACATTGTCGACATTACGAATGCTTTTCCACGTAGTTTTATTCCTCCCTCCGTACCAGGCCTACGCAAGCGCAGCGAAAGTCTCTACCAATCATCGACCATGGTCAACGGCGTCAGTACGCAAAAGGTGACATTTATATTTTCCTATGTCGCCGAGCAAGCGGGCGTTATCGAAATGCCGCGCTACAACGTCGAAATTAATGGTGAGCATTATCCGGTCATGCCAGCCAAGGTAAACATCGTTAGTAATCCGCATGTGGTAGCCCCTCGGCAGGAACAGGGCATTGCCCTTTCTGTTTTGACCAATGTTAGCGAAGCCTACGTCGGCCAAAATGTTCCCATTACGATTGCTATACAACTCAGTGAATATGCACAGCTATCGGGTACTATTAAACCGAAAAGCTTAAACGATGCTTTTCTTCTATCCTCCCTTTCGAAGCAGCCTAGGGTATATCCGGATAGTGCGTACGAAATTTATTCCTGGGATACCTTTATTACTCCGCTGAAAAGCGGAGATCAGCAAATTTCATTTGAAGTATCCTGTCCCATTCAGGTTATCCGCACAATGGGATTCTTTTCATTGGCAGAAGAAGAATTAATTTCTTTGGTTTCACATCCCGTTGCCCTTAAAGTTCATTCATTACCCGAAGCTCCGGCGGATTTTCGCGGTGGTATTGGACAATTCTCACTCAAAAATCTCCGCCTATCATCGGATCGTGCACTGGTCGATGAACCAATTACGCTTTCCATCGATATCATCGGAGAAGGTAATTTTTCCCGTCTCCAACCGCCGGAAATTGCAAGTGATGAATGGTGGAAAACTTTTCCCCCTAAGGCTACGTTTGTTGCCCAGGATGACTACGATTTTAAGGGAACGAAAACGGTAGAGTATGTCATTGTACCGCAAAAAACGGGAGAAATTGCCCTTCCTAATATCACGCTTACCTACTTTAATCCTCAAACGAAGCGCTTTGAAACTTCAACCATCGATAATTCTAAAAAAATTGTCCTCGTATCCCGTTCCACGGAAACATTTGCGAATGATACCGATGGAACCGAAAAGAAATCCAACGGTAAAAACAATTTCGAAAATACGGATTCAACGCTCCATATTTTCTCCAAAGATACGCCACATCATAAAACATTACTGCCAATTTATTTCCAATCCTGGTTTTGGATCCTTCAGGTTTGTTTAGCGATAATCGCTTTGCTGTTTCTAATCAAAACTTGGACGTCTCCCAGGAAAGAAAAAACGCCAAAATGGAATATAAAGAAAATAGAAAAGTCCCTTGTACAGGCCGCCAATGGAGAAGATGTAACCCAATTTTATAAACTAGCCACCCAATTCATTAACCAAAAATTGGCAACTTATTCCATCAGCACAAAACAGCGTTCGGAACAAATGAGACAACTTCAGGAACGGGACATCAAACACCTAAAATGGCTCGAATCTTTCTTGAATGAAATGGATGCCATTGCCTTTGGCCAATCCCAGGTGGATAAAAAGCATATCGGTCAACAGTTGGAAAAGTTACTGATGTTCCTCAAACAACCATAACCCAAAAACAATTTCAAAATCATGAAAAAATTACTCGCTTATTATTTTTTCCTGTTCTTTCATATAATAGCCCTAAATGCTCAGGACAATCGCTCCTTCTATGAAGCCAACGAAGCCTATGGCAGCCAGGATTACGGAAAAGCTATCGAATTATTGGAAACGGCACCCATGCATTCCTTTGCACAGTACTTCAATTTGGGCTGCACCTACCAAAAAAATAACGATACGAGCAATGCCTGGATCGCCTTCGAAAAGGCAAAACAACTGAGACCCTATGACAAAAATGTTCGTCACGCGCTCCAAACCCTTCCCCTGACGCGGGAACAAAAAAAATTCATTCCCTTCTACCAAACTTCATTCGCCATGAATATCCTAGCTGTGTTGTTATGTTTCTTTTTTTGGCTAACCATTCTATTGTGGATCCGCCGAAGGATGAAAAAATCGATCGCTAAGGGTACGCTTTACCTGAGTTTTGCAGGTTGCCTGGGAAGCGGCGCTTTTCTGTATGCATCCAGCTGTATTTTTCAAAAATGTATCGTAATCCATGGAGAAGCTCCGCTCCATATCTCCCCCACATCGCAATCGGAAATTTTTCAACATCTCCCTTCGGGAATTCCCCTAACGGTGGCGACGAAGCACGGAAATTTTTTGCACGTCAATCTGAAAAACGGTCAAAACGGTTGGATTGATTGCAAAAATGTAAAGTATATTTTGGATTAGTCCCGTGCTAAAAGTTTTTTATTCGGGAACCCTCAGAAAAGGGTCCATCATTCACTTAGCTCAAGAAGAAACGCACCATTTATTTCATGTCCTACGCGCCAGTAGGAACGAAAAGGTCGTCGTCCTTAACGGTTGTGGATACTATGCCGAAGGGTACATCCTTGATTGTAAAACTCAGGAAATTGCAATCGATGGCGTCCACTTCACACAAAACAGTAACATTACGCTGTGTCCTGCCCTCTTGAAAAATAAGGCCATGGATTTTCTCATTCGCGAGTCAACGGCAATCGGTGTCGCAAAAATTATTCCCCTCCATACCCAAAATTCAGAGGTCAAAATTCAAAACATCCCAGAAAAACAAATCCATTGGAACCGCATTGCCCGCGAAGCCTGTAAACAATCGGGTAATCCATCCCTACCTGCCATCGAAATACCTCAAAATTTAAAAGATCTCAAATGCTCCATGTCAACATTTGTTGCCGCACTCCGGAAAGATGCCAAAAATATCTTTCACCACCAATCGACCATAAAGAATAATCCCATTACCATTTTAATCGGCCCAGAGGGCGACTTTTCGGAACAAGAATACCAATACCTTGCCCAAAACAATTGCCATTTTGTCTACCTTGGAAAACATATCCTGCGCGCAGAAACCGCAGCACTTTACCTATTGAGCGTCATCGATCACATATTGTCTGCCTAAGGGCTGCGCGCCCTTAGAATCCCCGCCAGGAGACACCGTCTCCTGGATCTGGATTTGCGGTTTGATCCAGTGGCAATGCCACTGGATCAAACCGCAGGAGCCAAAGGCCCGCCCTCGTCGCTTCGCGACGAGGGCAGGCCTGAAAAAGATGGCCGAGTCCATGCGCATTGCGCATGGACTCGGCCTACAATTAAAAAAAATACTTTTTATAAACT
>JAIRLD010000104.1 GCA_031259665.1 Puniceicoccales bacterium
AACGGCGTTAAAAATGACGGGTATTTTATTGTGAACATATTCGTTAGTAACCAATGCAACCAGTGTTCCGGAGGTGTAGATATAGTCATAATCCTCATAATTAATTTCAAAAAACAATATTTGTTTGAGACGTTTTAGGTTGCGATCAACATTGATCACCGTTGGCGTTACTTGGTATCCCATTGCTTTGAGTTCCGCCAAAAATCCACGTTCCGCATCGGTTTCGCCGTGCCATAGAATCATTAAAACTTTGATTGTTTGAGATTTATCCTTTTCCGGCAATTGCAAAACTTTATTGCCATTAGAATTGGCAATTGACATAGTTCGATCGGTTTCTGTGGAATCTTTTTCTCGAACAAAAGGAGAATATTTTTTCTGGGAAAGAATGGTATAAAAATTCGACGGTTGACATTTCTGCGATGAAACATAATTGAACGGCGAAAATGTTTCCGCTAGATTCCTCAAAGCTGGATTTCCATGGGCGCTGTAAACCACCATTAAAAAAATAGAAATCGATAAAAAATTTCCCGCCAGCATACCCATCTGCCCATATGATAAAAAATTCCATAACAAAATCAATAAGTATTTTACGCCTTTGTGGGAAATGAGCAAGTGGGAATCTTTCCCTCTTGACCCCATACCAGGGGATCCATCCCCTGGACCTGGTTCTGCGGATTGATTCAGTGGCATTACCACTGGATCAATCCGCAAGGGCCAAGAGGCCCGCCCGCGGCTTCGCCGCGGGCGGGCCTGAAAAAACGGCCGAGTCCATGCGCATCGCGCATGGACTCGGCCAGTAATCTTAAGAACACTTTTTAGCGGCCGAGCCCGGCGCATACTGCGCCGGGCTCGGCCGCTAAGACGAGGTCAAGGAGGCTATGCCTCCTTGCGAGGTGTGGGGCGGAGCCCCACAACAACCTCTTTGCGGGAAACCAGAGGGCGGAGCCTTCTGGTCTCCTAAAAAATTTTATATTTCTACGGAGAACGGTATGGCTAAACTTTTAATCTTTTCGTAATTGAAATTGCAATTGAGTTCTTTGGGGACATTGCGTTGTATCTGATTACCGTTTTCGAGGGTAAAAACCAAAGCGTTCGCTGTCATTCCCGGGTTATGATGGATATAATCCCAGATTTTATCGAGAAATATTGGATTTTGAGGGTCGATAAGCCAATGGATTTTTTTAACAATTTTTGCGAGAATATTTTCTACACCTACGATTTCTTGGACAACAAATCGATTATCCGTCTCCGTTTTTTTTCGGCCACCGATTACTACGACAATGTTTCCTTCGACGAGTAGATGGCCGTATTTTTCAAAAACATTGGGAAAACAATTCAGAACAAGTTTTTCCGTTAACATTTCCAACTGAAAAGTTGCCCAAAGACGGTTATCTTTTTTCGTAATGCGCTTTTCGACGAGCGCTACCACACCGCATAAACGGAACTCATCGCCCATGGTTTCGACGGAAGACGCCGAATTGATTTGATTCAGTACATCGCCGTAATCGTCCAGCGGATGACCTGTGACGTAAAAGCCCAACAACGTCTTTTCGTAATTTAATTTCTTTCTTTTCGATAACATGGGCCCCGTTTGATCGATATTATTGGAAAGCAAGGGTGCCTCCGTCTCGGTTGCCAATAGATCGAACAATTGAAATTGTCCCGCATCGCGATCCTTCTGCAAAGAGGACGCCTCTGACATCATCCGCTCCAGAGAATGCGCTAAATGGGAGCGATCGATGTCAAATTCGTCGAAAGCGCCACTGAAAATTAAACATTCCGTCACCCGTTTGTTCACTACCCGTAAATCGACCCGACCGATAAAATCGGAAAAATTTTTAAAATCCCCATTTCGTTCACGCTCTTGGATAATATTTTCTGCCGCCACATCCCCTACCCCCTTGATTGCCCCTAGGCCAAAACGAATACATCGCCGTTGGTGATTAGGTGTGAAATTATCGAGCGATTGGTTGATATCCGGTCCCAATACACCGATGTGCATACGGCTACATTCGGAAATAAGGTACGCCACCTTATCCACATTTCCTAGCGCTGCAGATAGCATAGCTGCCATGAATTCTACAGGGTAATTAGCCTTAAGATAAGCCGTTTGGTAGGCGATGATGGCGTAGGCGATGGAGTGGGATTTATTAAATCCGTAGCCGGCAAATTTCTCGAGAATGGAAAAAATTTCCTCCGCCTTTTCCTTCGGAATATTGTTATGCCTTTTAGCGCCTTCTATAAAGATGCTGCGCTGTGCATCCATAACTTCGACCTTTTTCTTCCCCATCGCACGCCGCAGAATATCGGCACCGCCCAACGTGTAACCCGCAATGATACGGGCCGCTTCCATCACCTGTTCCTGATAAATCAAGATGCCGTAGGTCGCTCGGCAGACATTTTTCAAGAGCGGATGTGGATATTTGATCCTTTGTGGATCTTTTTTGCCGATGACGTAGTCATTGATCCACTCCATGGGCCCCGGACGGTAGAGGGCACTGATATCGCTGATTTCTTCTATGCTACGGATTTCCAAACGTTTGCAGAGGGATCGCATTCCCGCCGACTCACCCAGTTGAAATACCCCAATCGTCTCGCCACTATTGAGCAATCTGTAGGTATTCTCATCGTCGTAGGTGATTTTATCCATGGAAAATTCGGCCTCATACTTTCGAATGAAACTCTCGCTATCAGCAATAATAGTAAGTGTCGTTAGACCCAAAAAATCCATCTTCAACAGACCCAAATCTTCAACCGCTTCTTTAGCATACTGGGTAGTGAGCACCCCCTCCTGAAGCGTAACGGGTAGCATATTTTCAACGATGTCCTCCGTAATAATAATACCGGCAGCATGGGTACCGGTATTACGGACTGTACCTTCAATAATTTTTCCATCCTCTAAAATTTTTCCAATCCGAGGATTGAGGTGAGTTTCCTGTTGTAGTTCTTTCGATTTTTCGAGAGCAGCATCAATGGAAATGTTGAGCTCATCGGGAACCATTTTAGCGATGCGATTGGCCTCCACATAGGGAATATCGTTGACACGACAGAGATCCCGAATCACCATTTTCGCACCGAAAGTACCAAAGGTAATAATGTTGCCCACATGATCGCTACCATACTTTTGGCGGACGTATTCGATGACTTCGCCACGACGACGCATGCAAAAGTCGATATCAAAATCGGGTGGCGATACGCGCTCCGGATTGAGAAAACGTTCAAATAATAGTCCAAATTTTATGGGATTCACATCCGTAATCCGAAGCAAATAGGCGATAATTGAACCCGCTCCCGATCCTCTACCTGGCCCCACCGGTATGCCGTGCACTTTCGCCCAGTCGATGAAATCCCAGACGATTAAAAAATAATCCACAAAACCCGTCTTTTCCAAAATCGACAACTCATAATCCAACCGTTCACAAAGCTTCCC
>JAIRLD010000044.1 GCA_031259665.1 Puniceicoccales bacterium
TATTCAGCACGGCAAGGGGAATTCTACCCCTGGTACCCCTTGCCCCGGGGATCCCAACCCCTAGCCCGGGTTTTGCGGTTTGAACCAGTGGCAACGCCACTGGATCAAACCGCAAGGTCAAAAATTTGCCCGGCGCTTCGCGACGAGGGCTGACTTAACTTAAAAAAAGAAAAAATCCTGACCTTACGGCCGAGCCCGGCGCAGAATGCGCCGGGCTCGGCTGCCAAAGGAGGTCAAGGAGTCTGCGACTCCTTGCGGGGTGTTGGGCGGAGCCCCACAGCAGAACCTCCTTGCGGGAGTCCAGAGGATGGAGCTTTTTGGCAAGGCCCTTTGGCAATAACCAATAGGAAAATAATTTAAAAAACTCTATTGACGGCAGGGCTAGGTACGGCCATAATTGGCATGTGGTAGAAATTGAAAAAAAGCAGGTTGCACTAGTGACGGGTGCAGGACGTGGTTTAGGAGCTGCGATTGCGGAGAAATTGGCACAAAGGTCTTTTCATGTGATTTGCGTTAGCCGTTCGCAAAACTGCGAAAAAATCGCAAACGAAATTATCAGGGTAGGTGGTACGGCAGAGGCGATGGCGGTAGACGTATCCGATGGAAAAGCCGTCGGTTTGGCTTGTGAAAAACTTCTGGAAAAGCATGAAACGATTGATATTTTAGTCAATAATGCGGGTATTACGCGTGATGCGTTGCTCATGCGAATGAGCGAAGATGATTGGGAGGACGTAATCCGTACGAATTTAAGCAGTTGCTTTTATTGGACGAAGTATTTAATTCGAGGGATGGTACAAAACCGTTGGGGGCGAATTGTAAATATTTCTTCAGTTGTAGGAAAGATGGGTAATTTTGGGCAGGCAAACTACGCAGCGGCCAAAGCGGGGATGATTGGATTTACGAAATCGGTTGCCAAGGAAGTGGCATCGCGGGGTGTATGTGTCAATGTTGTTGCTCCGGGTTTCATCGAAAGCGATATGACAGCTGGGCTCCCAGAAAAGGTTATTGAAGAAATAAAAAAGAATATTCCGATGAAGCATATAGGAGTTCCGGAAGACGTCGCCAATGCAGTTAGCTTCCTATGCTCGGAGGAGGCTCGCTATATAACGGGAATCATTTTAACGATCGACGGTGGAATGTCAATGTAAATTTATTATCTATGGAGCTATTGAAGTGCAGTATTTGTGGAAAGCCGGCGGCGGTTCATATTGAACAGGTCGTACAGGGCATGAAACAGTCAATTAGCTTATGTGAAGCCTGTGCACGCGGTTACGGTGTTTTGACCAATAACGCGGTCCCATTTTCCGTAACTCAGAATATCAGTACTACGCTTTTTGGAAATCTTAGTCCATCGCTTGTTCTCCAGGGTAACTGCCAACGTTGTGGTTACACGATGGAGCTCTTCAAAAGGACAGGATACCTGGGTTGTGCCCAGTGTTACGAGTATTTGGGTGAACAACTCTTGCCTTTGATTGAAAATATGCAGAAAAAATTACATCATAGGGGAAAACATCCCAAGGGTTTTGCGGTTAGTGAGGAAAAAGATTTAACAAGGGAATCGCTTGAAAAGGAGCTACGGCAGGCGATTGAGGCGGAACATTTCGAGGAAGCCGCAAAAATTAGAGATCAGCTTCGTTTGTTGTAGAATGGGAATAATTAAGACATTTCTTTTGGAATATGGTAAACGTCTTGAAGAACGCAGCCAACCCATAGTATTGAGTTCCCGGATACGTTTAGCACGCAATTTTGACCGATTTAATTTTCCTGCCTATGCGGAAGATCAGGAGCGTGCTGAGATTCTCGATTGTGCAAAACATTACATTAAAAAGTTAAAAGATTTTAAAATTTTCATCAACTTATCGACACTGACGAAATCCGAACAATTGGCACTCCAAGAACGCCGTATCATCAGTAAAGAACTGCTTGAACGAAAGTCAGGGACGGGAGTTATTTGTAGCGATCGAGCTTCCGCATCGATTATGGTCAACGAGGAAGATCATCTCAGAATACAGGTCATCAGTAACGGATTGCAGCTGCGTGATGCCTGGAGAAAAATTAACGATATGGACGATGTGATCGATGATGGCCACTATGCTTTTTCGCCATCCATTGGATATTTGACGGCGTGTCCCAGTAATCTCGGAACGGGAATGCGAGCTTCCGTAATGTTGCATCTTCCCGGACTTGGTATGGCGGAACAGGTGCGACATCTGGTCGAAGCGGTTCAACAAATTGGAATTACAGTCCGCGGCGTACACGGTGAAGGAACCAAAGCCTTGGGATATATCTATCAAATTTCTAATCAACAAACGCTGGGACTTAGCGAGGTGGATGAAATCCAACGTTTGGAACATATTGTCAGGGCGATTATGGATCAGGAAATGGCCGCTCGAGAGGGACTTTTGAAACATAACCGTACGCAATTTTTAGACAAAATTGGACGAATTTACGGTATGCTTCGTTCCTGCTATACCCTGGCAAGCGAGGAAGCATTCGAAATGTTAGCCTGGATGCGCTTAGCAACCGATTGTGGCTTCATCGATGAAAGAAATCGCTCGGGAATTGACCGCTACATGGTAGAATCTCAACCGGGGAATCTCGTCGTTTTGTACGATAAAGACCTGTCTCCCGAGGAACGTGATGCCATTCGGGCAGAAAACATGCGTATCTTCTTTCGAAAAATTCAAGACTTGCAATTTAATACCTAGTTCAGGTTATCCGGAGAGTTGCGGTTCTCCAGAGGGCCCCGCCCTCTGGGGAACCGCAAAAGAGGCTGTTGTGGGGCTCCGCCCATAACCCCGCAAGGAGTCAGAGACTCC
>JAIRLD010000055.1 GCA_031259665.1 Puniceicoccales bacterium
TTTTATCTTTTCCAGTTTTCTATTACATTAACTGGGAGTAAAAAAGAATGAATGAACCATTAGATTTCTTCCAGTGAATCAAAAAAATTCAAATGCATCTTTATTTTTCCTTAAAAAGGTCATCTTTCTCCTGAAAACCCGCATTCATATTGGCGCACAAATATTTCTCATTTTCCGTAATCGATGCTTCCCATTTTTCTGCTATGCGCTGAAACCAATACCCTATCATCTGGCAGCCTTTTTGCGCAATGTATATCGCACATAGGCCCACCAAGATGATCCATACCATAAATACTCTTATTGATTGTTCCATAATTCTTAACTTTCCACTAGGCTCGTTAACAAAGGGTATTTGTCAAGCTTTTTTTAATTACTTTTTGTGGAAAATAATTCTTATTCAAATTTTCAGGATAAAAGCTTATGGAAGTTCTTCCGATAAGAGCTATACGGAAGAGTATAAAGGGAGGCATGGGACGGAATCGAACCGACGGATAAAGGTTTTGCAGACCTCTGCCTTACCACTTGGCTACCATGCCCCGGGTAACGAATTAATGGAAAGCATTTTCCTATTTTTCTCAATCTTTTATTTTCTCAGCTCATGGTAGATAGTGCGCATTCTGGTTTCTTTAAAGTACAATTGTATTTTTATTACCTCTGCTCTAGTCCATAGATAGATTGCTCCTCCTGATAGTTCAGCCTCTATAGATTCATCAGGAAATAATATTACAATTTCTGTCTTACCGAACACATAAGAACGTACCGTAAATCCTGAAAATCCTTGCGCTTTAAGGGCTGCGATGGAATCGCTTTCTGCTATGGCGATTTGAATTCTTTCATGTGAACCTTCAAACCATTCACCTGCCAAGCTGTAGTTGTTAGGATAATAAATTACTACCATCTTTCTAAGGGAGGTTTTCAGCTCAATATTGCACATTTTCGTATTCACATCACCACTTTCAAAGAGACTGTCAAAGAAACTTCCCAGGAAACTGGAACTTTGTACGCTAGACGTAGCCACAAAACTTGCCGCAACTAATACACCACTGACTTTTTTCTTTAGGCTTTTCATTACCATGCCTGAGGCAAAATCAGATAAGCGACCACCTGTCAAGTTTTTTTGGAAAAATTTTTCCACAATGATACATTTTAGTGATTTGCATTGTTTTTATCTCTAAAATTAACAGCTTCTAGCTATGGATTTATTCCATTAAAAGAAGGCACTTAAAAAATAAATGCCCTCTTTGCTCAACCTAGTCCACCAGTAGACGTCAGTTATGAATCGCAATAATCATCTCATCTATTCTTGTTCCTCTGCTACCTGATGCACTACTCTAACTAAAGGTAATACTTCAGGCACCACTGTCGACGAAGGCAATGCAAAGATTCCTCCAGATAATGACTCGATCTTTAGCGTATTAGGACATAATATCTGAACTTGTCTACTACCTATCTTATAGGTACGTTTTATGAATCCTAGAAATCCTTGTTCCTTAATGGATCTGAAGTCAAATTCGTTACCCTCAAATACGACGACTTGGGTTGCTGAATTCCCAGGTGTACGTGACACGGAATAGCCTTTAGGATAATAAAGCTTTGTCATCTCTCTGTTAGAAATCTTCAAAGAAATCTCGATTAGAAATAGATCACCTCCTCTAACATGCCGTGTATTATCCGATCCAGTATGCTGCGCATTACCTTGTCTAGCACGTCGTGTACGACCTCCTCCAACATCACGAGCACTAGAACCTTGTACGCCAGACGCAGCCAATAAACTCGCTGCAATCAAGGCACAACCAATTTTTTTATTTAGGTTTTTTGTTTCCATGCCTGAGACAAGAGCAGATAAGCAATAGCTTGTCAAGTTTTTTTTGGGAAAATTTTTTCTCCAAATGACATATTTTAGTAATTCGCATTGTTTTTATCCATGAAATGGATAGCCTTTGGCCATGGATAGCATTCGAAGGACGCAGGGCTTTGCATTAATGCTTGTTATTTCGGTGCTGACTGCTGTTTCCAGCTTAATCGTTAGGTTTGCGCTATTTTCAAATTTGGATAATAAGAAAATTGTCGATATCTTACATACTTCAATATGCACCACAAAACAAGACTAACAGTAAGTAATTTTGCAAAAACTCCACATCGCCTATGCAAAAACCCTTTACTTGGATTTTAGCCCAGCAGAAAGAGGATATCCGCACAACAATATACCCATCTTTACTAAACCCAGTCAACCAACGGACATCTGTTCAGTCTAATTACTAGGTTGTCCTACTTAGCAGTGCCCTAGGGAGTAGCCAAATCCCTGATCGTGATTGTGCGGCCACTACAAATTTAGCAAGAAACAACACTTCAATTCGTATACCATTTATTCTACAGGTTAATTGTGTGAATCCTGGAAATCCTTGCCCCTTAAGGGCTTCAAAGGGAAGATCGCCGTCTCTTTTCAACACAACAACCTTGATTGCTGACTCTCCCTCACCCATCGAGCTACTGAAAAAACAAGGAGTCGGATGCTCCTCGCCTTGCAAGCTAGAACATCCGACACTTACCCGATTTCTCTCGAAGATTATTAAGTTATAGCCCGAAAAACAACTAATATTCACCTCTTCGTTCCAAGGGGCTTTTACAGCCACACTGGAGGATGCATTTATAACGTCAGTACTTTTTGCACAACTTCCTCCAATATCCTGTATACTAGAACTTTTTACGCTAGACGCAGCTAGTAAACTCACCGCAATCAGGGCATAACCAACTTTTTTATTTAAGATTTCTGTCTCCACGTTCAGAATAAGACCAAATTATCGATGATCTGTCAAGTTTTTTGGAGAAAAACTTTTCTATTTCTATGGGTATCAGAAATATCCTAACCACTCGCATTGTCTTTACCTTTAAAATGGATAGCTTCCAATTACAGATGGTATTCGAGGAACACAAGAAAAGAGGGCACCTAAAAAATAATATGCCCTCTTTGCTCAACTTAGTCAATCAATGGACGTCGGTTATAAATCGCAATAATTATCTCATCTATTCCAATTCAATCAAAAGCTCTACTCATCCCAAAACTCTGCTTTATTAAGTGCTGGACACATAGTCGCTATTAACCGCATTACTTTATAATACGATGCTTCCCGCGGCAATACAACGATCCATCCGCCCGGTGATAATCCGACTTTGAGATCATTAGAAACCGATACTTCAAAAGGCACATCACGAACTTTAAACATATATCTTACTTTAAGGCCTCCTGCGGAAGCGTTTCCGCGAAACCCGAAGCAAGACACTAAATCTCCGTCCTCAAATGCTATCTTACAGCTATCATGGAAATAAATCCTGACTCCTCCTCCTCTAGGAACATAAAAATTCATACCTATCAAAGAATAAACCTGCTCAGCATCCTGAGCATTAGAACCTTGTACGCTAGACGCAGCCAATAAACTCGCTGCAATCAAGGCACAACCAACTTTTTTCTTTAGGTTTTTTGTTACCATGCCTGAGACAAAATCAGATAAGCGACCACCTGTCAAGTTTTTTTGGAAAAATTTTCTCAAAATAATATATTCCAGTAATTCGCATTGTTTTTATCTCCAAAATTGATAGCTTTTGGTCATAGATAGTATTTAGAAAATGTAGAAAAAGAGGACACTTACAAAGTAATATGCCCTCTTTGCTCGACTTAGTCAACCGACGGACATCGGCTAATTTCTATTGACGGTTACTTCCCGCAACGATCCATCGGATAATATCACTAGCAAGGATCCAGCAGGTGAAATTGCATGACGACACCCAGCAGGCAATATAGAGATCGTTCCATTTGGTAGCACAGCTGGTATAAATCCTTCAGGAGCGAACATCTGAATTTGTGTACCAGTAAGACTGTATCCTTTAAGACCAGGAAATCTTTGCTCCATAAGTTTTTCAAGAGAAGCTTCATCGCTATCTTTAACCAAGGCAATTAAGAGTTGTCCCGCCCAATTTGACTTTCCGGGTCCGACTACTATTTGATAGCCTTGAAGCAAGTAAAAACCAAACTCTACTTCAAAACCGAATCCATTGGATCTCATCACAGTTGCATACCGAATCTTTGCTACATCTCCACTGTTAAATGTGCTAGAACCTTCAAGTGTGCTAACACCTTGTGCACTAGAACCTTGTACGCTAGACGCAGCCAATAAACTCGCTGCAATCAAGGCACAACCAACTTTTTTATTTAGGTTTTTTGTTTCCATGCCTGAGACAAGGGCAGATAAGCGACCACCTGTCAAGTTTTTTTTGAAAAAATTTTACATAACGATATATTTTAGCGATTCGCATTGTTTTTATCTCCAAAATTGATAGCTTTTAATTATGGATGGTATTCGGAAAACGCAGGGTTTTGCATTAATGCTTGTCATTTCGATGCTGACCATTGTTTCCAGCTTAATCATTGGGTTTGCGCTACTTTCGAATTTAGATAATAAGAAAATTGCCAATACTTTTCACTCCCCGGCACTCGTCGCGAAACAAAATGCTCTCCGTGCGCTCAACGAAGCCCTTGCTAAACTCCAAGCGGCATCGGGGCAGGATACGGTTGCGACGGCTAAAGCGGATATTCTTGGAACAGCGGAAAACAAACATTGGGTAGGGGTTTGGAAGGTTAACAAATGCGACGAAAAAGTCGTAACGGAACAGGATCAAAAGAATTTCTTAATCTGGCTTGTTTCGGGAGATTACTATGAAGAAAGCGATTGCCAAACGGCCATCGAAACTACTAGGCGTATTGCCATTATCGATCCCAAATATACGAACATTACTCCCGTTTACGTCGAGCTTGTCGACACAGCCGATAGCAATAGTAGTGGACAATACGCCTATTGGATCGACGATCAGAGCTTAAAAATCCAAGGGAACATTTACGATTTCGGAAATTCTTTCAAGGAACTATTTATCGCATCGTCGCGTTCCAATAATGATGCGTATAATCTTGCAAAAAAGCAGTGCCAAGGGAAATATGGTCTAGCGATGGTAGCGGATTACGGCAATTGTCCACTGACGCAGGAGTTTTTAGATGGCCATAAAGACATTCAGAGTGAAGTGAGTTATACGAATCTTTTGGATTTATCGGCTATTTCCGATGTACAGCAGCAGTATTTACAGAATAAGTTTCACGACTTGACGAATTTATCGTTGGGGCTATTGACGGATACGCGCAACGGAGGATTTCGGAAAAATTTACGTTATAGTACGAATTATTTGAGTGAGGTACCGAATAATGCGTTTATCTTTCTACCGCCAGAGACAAATTTTCCGGCGCCACCGACGACCTGGGGGTATTTGAAGAGTTTCGTTGAGATTAACACGGGCAGTTTAGTGCCACGGGCGACGACTCCGCTCTATCGGCCCCAAGCGGGAGTAAATTATAGCGATTGCACGATGACGACGACGACAGATGCAAACGGCTACACGACGGGGGTGATTTCCGGGACGAACAGCGGCGATTTGGGTATTGCGACCGTCCACGGCATCTACCCCATTTGGGTAGAATTTAAAAATTATGCTATTTTGTATTATTTCAGCGGATATACTCCGACCAATGGATCCGGTGGTGGCCATTACCAATCTTTGCGCATGCAGCCTGGGTTTTACTTTGAAAATCCCTACACCTATGCTTTGAATTCCACAACAATAAAAATCGGCCAATGGGCACCCTATGTCTCTAACCCAGAAAATGGCGACACCGCACGCTACCAGAAACAACCAACCTTTCGTTGCAGAATTTTTCATGTCGATGAGAGCTCCATCGATGGTCTTCTCCAAGGTTACTCCAATAGCGAAAACGATGACGATAGGGTTTTCCCATTTTTGAGTATTGCACCCGATAAATACATGCGTCCCGTTTGGGATGGAACCATTACAATGAATTGTGCCCGTGCCTCCGCCAAATATATTTATCTGAATACCCACACATCCTACATTGCTTCCGGAAAGGTTAAGACCTTAGCGACTACTACAAATAATAATCTGAATGGCTATAATGTCAACGACATACGCTTCTACCAAGACGGTATCAATGCTAATACGATGGCCGACAAATGCTTGATAGAAAGTTATCCTTCTTCCTCTTCAAGTGATTGGAATGGCACTTGGTTCAATGACACGGATCAATGGACCTCGCTGTGTCTGAGAATCATGGATAACAATGGCAATGTCCTCCAGCAAATCTGTGACATCGAAATGAAGTATAACTCCCTCAATTCCGATCGTAATTTTACATCCAATAACTTGGCTTCGTGGTATGGTAAATATATCCCGCTCTATCTCACCTGCGTCAGCCTGCGCCAAGAGCCTTCCCCAACTTCCAATTACTGGCACCAATATACACCCAATGGAATCGGTGTACGACCTCTCATTGAAGCCAATCCCTGCGCCCCCATCTCATGTCGAACCGCCCACCAGGATGATATGATTTCTCCGAGCTATTCTAACAATTTTATTCCTGGCAACTGGTCCTGGTGTGCCCACTGGCTAGGTCTATCCGATGCGAATAGCACCACCTGTAACCATTCGGAACATGTCCCTTTCACCGAGCACAGCGAATTTCGCAATCTATTTGATTTGCCTGAGCCGACTTACAAATTCTTCAACCTCGGCTTTCTCCAGCATATGAACGCCGGCTGCTTCTCCTACCATCCCACCTACGCCTTTGGTAATTCCTACCAAAATCCTCATATCCCGCGGGATAGATTCTTTCAGCAAAGTGGCTCCATCAGCGGTTCTACTTGGCCTTCCCATAACCGCGTCGAAATGCTCTACGACTACTCCTACTGCCTCAATCGCACCCTTTGGGATGGGTATTTCATCGCCGCTACCGATTCAGATACGACCAACCCCGTTCTCATTAACCATCGCCAAAAAGTATTTACAGGCATAGATACTCTCGCAATCAAAAACTCCATTTATTCCTTTCAAAATGCCGCAGAAAATATGGCCATTCACGGTGCCTTTAATATCAATTCTACCTCCAAAGATGCCTGGACAGCCTTTTTAGGTAGTACGGCAGGTAACTTCACTAACAACGAAACCTACGCGGAATATTCTCGCATCCAAACACTCAATTCCACCAGCGATGTAGGCCTATGCCAACTGAACCAAACACAAGTTCAATCTCTAGCAGAAAAAGTTGTTGAGCAAATCAAATTGCGGGGCGTTGCCGGTAGTATTGGCGAATTCGTCAATCGGAAATTAATTGCAAAAAATAGCGATACCACCCATAAATTGGGACTTAAAGGAGCACTTCAAGCAGCCATCGATGGAACGAATATTAATAGCACCTCTGGCGGAACAATTGTGACATCGAATCGCGACAAGGCATGGTTCGACGATGAGGCGGCGAGTGGACCTTTTTGGGCATGTAAACCGGGATACCTGACTCAGGCCGATATTTTACAATCGACCGCCACGACACTCTGTGCCCGCGGCGATACCTTCTGCATCTACGCCTACGGCAATGCGCTCGACGCAAACGGCAATATTGAAGCGGAAACGCGCTGCGAAGCTATCGTCCAACGGCTACCGGAACTGATCGATCCGAGCAAACCGGAATTGGGTAGAAAATATAAAATTTTAGCCATGAAATGGATTACCTCCCTATTGACAATTAATTCACAACTAAACAGTTTATATTCCAATTATTTCAGTCACATTACTGATGCTTTTAATCGCAAGGAAACTGCTCGTTCCATTGGAGACAGAGCTTGGGGAGAAAGCGGCTGCGATCAATATTGGGCCATTGGTAATATGGCTGAAAAAATAAACGAAATACTCTTGAATTTTTCCAATAATTCCAACTTAGAATATTTATCTTTTGAGCTGGAATATCATCTGTGGGAGAAAGAAAATCGCTATTCGGAGCGATTTAGTGATCCCGTAACGGGTGCATTGAATACGGCCACTTGGAATGCCTATCGAATGTTGTACGACTTCACCCAAGGAAATGCCTCAAAAGCTGATGTTCGACAAGCTGTCAATGACGCGTATGCTGAAATTGATGCTTTTCTTGCGAGTTCTCCTAGTAATCAACAAGAATTTCAAGATGCAGTTAATTCACTCAACGCAACGGCAGAAAGCGCTGGCACCGTGGACAACTCTACATCCTACACCCATGGCTATCAAGGTAGTACACACACGAACGGTGCGCAAGCCGCAGGCAGCATTTTAGGCCTCGAGGCAATAAAGGACATTCTATCGCTTTACACCTCTCATTAAAATATTATGTGTATACATTTACATGGGGAATAATACCTGTCAAGGAAAAATACTAAAGAAAAGTATAAAACATGACTTTTAACAATCATTCAGATATTATTTAACTCAAAAATCCAGCAATGTAGAACTCCTGGGCCGAAAATTTTTCTACCACACGCATAGAAAAATATCGCAAAAATTCTGGATCGATTCCGCCAATCGCCGCCCCGTGGAAACATTCCATATCCTTCGAACAGACATTCATCTCCGGCTCCATATGCACATAGGCGAGCGACGAAAGCAGTAAATTTTTGTTCTTCTGCTTCACTTTTACCCCGATGATATGTTTCGGGACTTCGATTTTTCCGCGGCAATCCACGCGCGCCTCGTCCTCACAAACGCAGCGAACCTCGACCGGCGATTTATTGCCATTTCCCCTATGCCTCTGAAACATCCGCAACGTAAAGGTTGACTGCCTTCGCCCATGGTACAACAGGCGCGGGGTCGCCTCTGCCTTTCCTTCTAAAATTAATTGTACGGCCATCTCTCGACTCTCAACGGGGCGGAAATCAACGCGCAAAACTTCCCCCGCTTTGACTCAAAAACAAAAAAGGATACCACCGCTCAACTTGCTCAAAACATAAATTTGTTCAGTAACATTTCCGCCAGTAGCACTATGAAAAATTTACTCAACAATGAGCTAGTCGAATCCACAAACAGGGGCTTCGGTCAGTGCATTTTTAGACGCTTATAACGCGACGATTAACACCCTGTCGGGATCTAGCAGCATCGATGAGGCGAAACAGGCGATTAACACGGCGATGGATGCGATACAAAATTTTGCGAATTCCTCCGAACAAAACAAAACGGACTACGAAAATTCCATCAACGCTATACAAACGGCCTACGATTACACAGCACAGCATGGTAATTCTGGCAATAGTACCTCTACATCTTCACAGCACTCTGCCATAAAAACTGTATTTGTGGCAGCGCTCAATGGCACAAGTTATGCCTCAAATGGTACGAAAATGGCCAATCTAACGGTTGCCCTGAATTCCCTCGAAAACGCCCTTAACCTGTATAAAGACGTCAAACAATAAAACTATAAGAAACGAAAAATCTACTAGAGATCGGTGAATAATCACTAGTTTTCTCCTTCCCCCTCGGTGGCTATCACTCCTTTTACTTTTAAATATGCAATGAAATCATCAACCGTCCTCCCTTCGGGAATTTCCTCTTCCTCCTCACCGCTTCCTAGTTCCGCTATTTCCGTTTCCCTCATATTCCAAATCGCCCGAATCTGATCTTCACTAAGCGGGTTCTGTTTTATACCTTTCAAGGATTTTCTACTTAATTTTCCTGTGGCAACAAATTCTCCGACGAGACTTCCTATTATCATGCCCTCCTGGCGGCCTTCATGACGTTCAACGGCTATCGCTGTACTATATTTTTCAATTTCCAAATCATCTCGATTATAGGCGATTTGTAGATCCGGTCCCCAGGCCTCCCGTCTAAGCATCTTAAAAGCATTGTATATCGGCTTCGGCATATAAATAAATTTAGCACTTCTGTTTCCGTAATCGTCGCCCAATTCGGCAACATCAAACTCTTCCGCATGCTTTAAAACGCAATACCACCAATCCGATAGACTAAAATCCTCTGATCTTTCAACAAAATTATCCTGCCTTGGCGACAGCGCCCTAATGCTCGTCACCCGAGGTAACTCAATCTGAATGAGATGCATACCCCGCTTGATCGTCTGCCCAGAATTTTGATCCGTCATAACATAATGCTTCATGAATTCATCCTCTCTCATCGGATGAGCTTGTACTTCGTCGATGAAGGGGCGATCCAAATCCTCTTCCCCTTCCTTTGGCTGTATTCCTCTTATCCTCTGCGTATCATAATCTAAAAATTGTATCGCATACACCAATCGGAGGCTCTCATGCCAATCGTGTCTCTTTAAAACCTCCTCCGATAGCTGATGAGAGTAAGTATAGGCTGCATAATAAAGCGCCCGTTCATCGAACATCGCATGCCGTTTCGCCTGCATTTCAATGATTACTTTGTCTTTCTTATCGGTTGTGGCATGAAAATCCATAAACGCATCCCTTTTGGAAGATACAGCAATCTTATCGAAGGCTTTTTTGATTTCAGTTACCGGGTTGTCCTTAAAGTCTGGGACAACACTATTGATCAACGACATAGCAATTTCTTCATTGCTCATGATATGTCGAAACGCCACATCTACTATCGGATTTGCAAAAACTTCGAGCAACGGCTGACGTTGCGCAGCCCGCAAAACACATCCTCCACAAAATATTAGACAAATTTTTAAAAAACTCTTATATTTACGCATACGTACTGTAGATGTGTATAAAAAGCGACGTCTGTCAAGGAAAAATATTAAAGAAAAAAATGCAAAAATAACATTCCTTACTAATCGACTCTAGAAAGCTTTGCTTTACGGATTATCTGGGCATTAAAACGTGAAATTTAATTTAAAAATCCAGTGATATAAATTTTCGAAGCCTGCGACCCAATTAACTCACTTCTTTCTCGCTTTCCTCGAATGCTGCACCTTCTCCTTTTAAACACATGATAAAATCGTCAACCGTCCTCCCTTCGGGAATTTCCTCTTCTTCCTCACCGCTTCCTAGTTCCGCTATTTCCGTTTCCCTCATATTCCAAATCGCCCGAATCTGCTCTTCACCAAGTGGGTTTTGTCTCATTCGCTTCAATGATTTTCTACTTAATTTTCCTGTGGCAACAAATTCTCCAATGAGGCCTTCTATTATTCCCTCCTGGCGGCCTTCTATTATTCCCTCTTGGCGGCCTTCTATTATTCCTTCTTGGCGTTCGACGGCTATTGCTGTACTGTATTTTTCAATCTCCAAATCATCTCGATTATAGGCGATTTGCAAATCCGGTCCCCAGGCTTCCCGTCTAAGCATCTTAAAAGCATTGTACACCGGCTCCGGCATATAAATAAATTTAGCACTTCTGTTTCCGTAATCGTCGCCCAATTCGCTAACATCAAACTCTTCCGCATGCTTTAAAACGCAATACCACCAATCCGATAGACTAAAATCCTCTGATCTTTCAACAAAATTATCCTGCCTTGGCGACAGCGCCCTAATGCTCGCCACTCGGGGTAACTCAATCTGAATGAGATGCATACCCCGCTTGATCGTCTGCCCAGAATTTTGATCCGTCATAACATAGTGTTTCATGAACTCATTCCGCTCCATCGGATGAGCCTGTATCTCGTCAATGAAGGGGCGATCCAAATCCTCTTCCCCTTCCTTTGGCTGTATTCCTCTTATCCTCTGCGTATCATAATCCAAAAATTGTATCGCATATACCAATCGGAGGCTCTCATGCCAATCGTGCCTCTTTAAAATTTCCTCCGATAGTTGATGGGAATAGGTATAAGCCGCATAATAAAGCGCCCGCTCATCGAACATCGCATGCCGTTTCGCCTGCATTTCAATGATTACTTTGTCTTTCTTATCGGTTGTGGCATGAAAATCCATAAACGCATCCCTTTTGGAAGATACAGCAATCTTATCGGAGGCTTTTTTGATTTCAGTTACCGGATTATCCTTAAAGTCCGGGACAACGCTATTGATCAACGACATGGCAATTTCCTCATTGCTCATGATATGCCGAAACGCCACATCTACTATCGGATTCGCATAGCTACTTAAACCCATATTGCTCATACATTTTCATAAAAAATATTGTTTGTCAAGAGAGAATATTAATGGAAAATATATAAATAACACTTCTAAAAATCATCCGGAAGTAGTCTTAACTCAAGAATCCAGCGATATAGAGTTCCTGCGCCGAGGATTTTTCTACCCCTCTCATGGAAAAATATCGCAAAACCTCAGGATCAATCCCACCAATCGCTGCACCGTGAAAACATTCCACATCCTTCGAACGTATATCCATCGCCGGTTCCGTATGTATACAGGCGCGAGATGAAAGCAGTAAATTCTGGTTTTTCTGCTCCACTTTTACCCCAACGATATGCTCCGGTACTTCGATTTTGCCGCAGTAATCCACTCGCGATTCGTCCTCACAAACACACCTCACCTCAACCATCGATTTACTGCCATTGCCCACATGCCTCTGGAGTGTCCTAAACGTAAAAGTTGACCGCTTTCGCCCATGACATAATAGGCGAACCGTAGCCTCTGCCCTTTCTTCCAGTATCAATTGTAAAGCAACTTTCCGATCTTCCACAGGACGAAAATCTACACGTAAAAAACCCTCTCCTTTGATGCAAAAACGAAAAAGAATACCGTCTGTTCCTTCAGACTCTACACTCCGAACGACATTTTTTTCCTCTAAAAATGTACATGACCCGAATTGTTCATTAGCCCGTTGCATCCCCTTATCCTATGTGACTTCCAAGTCTTTTACGCTTTCCGCTAGAACAGTTCCGCCCGATACATTGACCTTCGAAACAATCGCTTTCCCTATGGTTTGCGATAATTCTGCGTCATTGCGTAGGGCTTGCTTCGCGCTTTCTCGGCCCTGTCCGACCATCTTCCCTTCAAACGATATCCAAGATCCTTTCTTTTCTAGAATATTATACTCTAACCCGAGATCGATAAGTGAACCCGCCCGCGAAATACCTTCATCGTGCGTGATATCGAACTCGCATTCCGTGAACGGTGGCGCAACCTTATTTTTTACAACTTTAACGCGCGTGCGATTCCCTAAAAATTTTCCCGCATTATCCTTAATCTGATTAATGCGACGGATATCTAAACGTACGGAAGAGAAAAATTTCAACGCACGACCTCCCGGTGTCGTTTCCGGACTCCCAAACATGACACCAATTTTTTCGCGGATCTGATTCGTAAAAATACAAATACATTGAGTCTTACTCACTACGGAAGTTAATCGCCGCATGGCCTGACTCATCATGCGTGCCTGGAGACCGATCGTTGCGTCGCCGATCTGACCATCGAGCTCCGCCTTCGGAATAAGCGCCGCAACGGAATCGATCACAATGACGTCGATCGTTCCAGAACGGATTAGCGTTTCCGCGATGTTTAGAGCATCTTCGCCGCTTTCCGGCTGCGAAACCATTAGATTATCGAGATCGACGCCGAGGATACGCGTATATTTCGGATCGAGTGCATGTTCCACATCGACAAAGACTGCATTACCGCCTTGGCGTTGGGCTTCGGCAATAACGCTGAGGCAAAGGGTCGTCTTTCCCGAGGACTCTGGACCAAAAATTTCACAGATTCTCCCTCGGGGTAGTCCACCAACTCCAAGTGCTAGATCGAGGGACAACGACCCGGTAGAGATGACCGAAACATTCATCTTTTTCGCATCACCCATTCGCATCAATGATCCTTCCCCAAACTGTTTATTTACAGCGGAAATCGCCAGGTCTATTGGCTGATTGCGAGGATTATTTTTCGAGACATCGTCCGGCATGTTGGAATTCTTATTTCAAAAATTTCGCACTTCAAGCCTAATTAAAAACTTCTTCCATATTTCCAGATTATTCAAAGGGCAATATATTTTCAATCCGCTTCTATCGCAAAATCCCTAACTTACTCTAGATTTTTAGGGGCTATTTTTTCTATCTAAAGCAATGGAATTTCGCGCCATAGAACTTCGCATCATAAAACTTCAGACCCTAGGATTTCTACTCCTTGCATTAAAGTTCCTATTTCCTTTTTCGTCCTATTTTAGAGAAACGCGTTTATCATGGGTACTTTTTCTTTGCTCTATTTCGTCCACTACGCTTGTTAGCAGTGAAATTATTTTCTGGTTACCACCGGCCTTGGCATAAGTCAATGCTGACCCCCTCAGTTTATCGCGGGAAAAAGGTTGAATGTCCACATGCTCCAATAGATACTCAACCATAGGTATGCTATTTCCCTTCACCGCCGCAATTAAAAGTGTCTGTCGGTTGCCATCAGAAGTGTTCACATCAACTCCTGCATCGATACAAAATTCCAAGTAATCAGGTTGCCTCAAAAATATAGCATAATGCGCAGGTGACCAACCAAAAACTGTATCATCATCCCATATAACATTCCATTGCTTTTCTTCGTAACGCCTTATCTCTTCCATGAGATCTACTCTGCCGAATACTATTGCAACGGTAAATAGAGCGGCTCGAATTGATCCACTTACATCGGAAAGTCGTTCAACCAATAATTCTAAGTCCCGTTCAAAGTCGCTGCGCTTTTCAAGTATCATCGCGATAATATTTTGGGAATCCATATTCTCAAACGGCATTTCTCGGCACATGTTAAAGAATCTGATGAGTGGATACGCTAATACGTCCTCTCCATTCCTCTTCAAGCCGTATGCGCTTCTCTTTGCATCTCTTTCTTTGGCCACATTCGAAGCGACAAAAACTTTATCTTCTAGTCTTTGTAAAGCATTTTCACTGCCCATTATCGTCGATGTTGCGAAGATCATTAATAAACAATTAATTTTTTTTTTTTTTTGAATTTCTCATACTATTTTTAAACAATCCAACAAAAAAAATGATATAATACCGATGTCAAGCTTTTTTAACTCTTTAGGAAAACGATTTTCCTATGTTTTAAACATTCCTCTTATCACTAAAAAGAGGATTTCGTATCTAAATTTTGATCCTAGCGGCTTAAATCGCCCTGTTCCAAAACCTCGTAACCGCTACGCGTGAGCATTTCAGTACCCGCAACGACATCGTCGACCATAAGAATGATACCCGTTCGATTTTGGGCACTGATCATCAAGCCATAAGCGTATAAAACACTGATTTCCCCTGCCCTAAGACAGCGTAAAATCCCATCTAAATTATCTAAACTTTTAAGGCCAACAACGATCACTTCGCGTTCGCAAAAATGAACACCGTGGGCTTCGAGTAGGGCACGCACTTCACTTGGGGACTCGGTTACGAAACGCACACAGCTCATCTCTATACCGTACTCTCCCATAAAACCGAGTACATAATGACCGTTTATAGCAACAAGGTTTACGAGATTACTGATCCAATTGTCCTTCGTTTCGCAACTAACTGTAAATTGAATGACGCGACCCTTTGGTTTTACGCCCCCTTTGACCTCCATAAGATTCCTTTTAATGTCTTATTCATTTTTGTCCATACTTTCCGTTGCAAAAATCTCCTCCACAAACTCTATGCCTACCCCAAGAAAATTCCCAGAATGTAATGAATGTGTGATCACATATTTCGGTTTCTCTATACATATTTTACGAATACTGCAATTGTATGCCAATCGGTGCGTGATCCGAGCCCATGACATCCGTATAAATTTCGATATTTTTTATTTGTGAGGCGATCGTTTCCGACGCTAGAAAATAATCAATCCTCCAACCGATATTCCGTTGCCGCGCCGCCATCCGATAGCTCCACCATGTATAGCAACCGGGTTTATCGGGGTAGAATTGCCGAAAAATGTCTTTAAATCCATTAGCAATATAGTGCGAAAAACCTTCCCGTTCCTCATCGGTAAATCCAGCGGACAAGTGATTGCGTTCGGGACTAGCGAGATCAATTTCCTGATGCGCGACATTAAAATCGCCGCAGACGATAACCGGTTTTTGTTCCCGCAATGCTCCTAAAAATGCGCAAAACGTAGGATCCCAGGCTTTATGACGAAATTCTAAGCGCGTGAGTTCTGCTCCTACATTCGGCGTATAAACATTGACGAGAAAAAAATCTTTACAATCAGCAATTTGTACCCTACCCTCCTGCGGTTCAATGAGAGCGTCCGGCATCGAAACCAAATGATCCAAACGCAGCCCATTGCTACTTTGCTCTCCCAATGTTCCACGTAGAACATTGGCTACATCACTTTGATTGTCATCGTTAGATGTGACAGTTAATTCTTTTTTAGAAAAAACTGCCGTCCCTGAATAGCCGAGACGCTCGGCAGAGTGGAAATATTTAAAAGCGAATTGTTGTAAGAAATCGAAATTCGGCAATTGTGTTGGCTTTACTTTTATTTCCTGCAAACATAAAATATCTGGATTAAGACGAAGCATATCACTTTCGAAATTTTTCTCTAAAATCGCACGTAACCCGTTTACATTCCACGATATAATTTTCATTAGGTACCATTTGAAAACTTGAACAAGGACGGCAAGCCACAAATGCTCTCCAGGAAATGCCTAAAATTTAGATCGGCCGCTTACTGCTACCTTTAAAACTATACTCCCGAATTATATTATAACGCGGATGGCGAAATTAAGGGGGAAAAATAAAGGCAAAAATAGCGAGAGAAAAAGAGGCAAAAGCCGAAATTTAGGAACGGAAATTGGAAAGCGTAAAGCCAAAAAGGGATTTAAATTTTCCGA
>JAIRLD010000056.1 GCA_031259665.1 Puniceicoccales bacterium
TTCTTGACCTTGCGGCCGAGCCCGGCGCATTCTGCGCCGGGCTCGGCCGCCGAAGGAGGTCCAGGAGTCTACGACTCCTTGCGGGAGTCCAGAGGGCTGAGCCCTTTGGTAGCAACGATATCCATGAAACTTTCCGCGACCAGAGAAGCGCCGCCGATGAGGCCACCGTCAATGTCTGGTTGTGTGAGGAGATCCGCTGCATTATCCGGCTTCATGGAACCGCCGTATAAAATGGGTATTATCTGACTTCCTTTGCCGAACTGTTTTTGCAACAGTTCACGGATGAATTGGTGCACTTTTTGTGCCATTTCTGGGGTGGCTGTTTTTCCCGTCCCAATCGCCCAAACCGGTTCGTAGGCGATTACCAGATTAGTATTGGTAAGACCTTCTAACACATGGGAAATTTGTGTTTCGATGACTGTCAATGTTCGATTGGATTCGCGTTCATCGAGGGTTTCTCCCACGCATAGAATGGGTATAAGCTGGGAGGCTTGGGCTATTTTGACCTTTTGGTGAATTTGTTCATCGGTTTCGTGGAAAATCGCCCGCCGTTCACTGTGGCCGATGATGACATAGGTTAACCTTAAATCTTTGAGCATCGATGCTGAAATTTCCCCTGTGAATGCTCCTTCCTTTTCGAAGTATAAATTTTGGGCACCGATCGCAATATCCGTATTTTTCAGCCATTCCGCACAACGATCTAGACTTGTAAATGGCGGGCAAATGGCAATGGTAACGTGCGCTGAAATGCCGTGTCTAGTTTTTAGATCTATGATTTTTTTTACCAGATCTTCCGACTGCGATGGCGTTTTATTCATTTTCCAGTTTCCAACGATTAGATATTTCCTTTCCATAATCATAAAAAATTAAATAAATTTTCTTAAATTTTCCCAGAGGTGCTCTAGGGCTACCGGTAATGTTTTGGTATCCGCGATGATGGGCATGAAATTCGTATCGCCGGTCCAACGCGGGACTAAATGGCAGTGTAAATGCTTCGGAATACCGGCACCGGCTGCGATACCGAGATTAATTCCGATATTGATCCCATCTGGGGTTAGTGCTTTTTTTAAAATACTTTCGGCACGAACGACCGTTTGAAAAAAATCCGTATGTTCATCAGTCGTCAGTTGCTGTAGTTCCTGAATTTCACGGCGTGGCAAGACGAGTAGGTGTCCCGCATTGTAGGGATACTTGTTCAAAATGACGAAACTTAATGGTGTCCTGAATAGCAGGAGCGATTTTTTTTCATCCGAGCCATTTAAGATGTCTAAAAAGGGATTGTAGCTTTCCGGATCTTCAGGAACATCGATATAGTCAACACGCCAATGGGCACATAAAAACTTCATGGGCCGATTATAGAGATAGTTTGAAAAAAACCAATATATATCTTGACATGATAAAAACTTTTCAAAGGAATCGAATGAGTTAATTTATAGCCATGACCAAGACAAAGGAAGAAATCCGAGAACTCGTACGTGAAATTATCGCCGAAATTGCACCAGATGAGGATGTCAGTGATTTAAAGGCGGACATTCCTCTGCGCGAACAGTTGGATCTGGATTCCATGGACTTTCTAGACATTGTCATGGAGTTGCGTAAGCGGTATGCGGTTGATGTGCCAGAAGAGGACTATCCCCGTTTAGAGTCGCTGGATAGCTGTGCCGATTACCTAGTCGATAAATTTAAGTAAATTCTTTTGGATTGTCGGCCCAGTCTATGCGCAATGCGCACAGACTGGGCCTTTTATTACAGATAAAATTGTGTTATACCCCCATTTTAAGTTTGAAGTTACCCATCGCGATCAATTGACGCGGGCGCGCTGCGGTTTATTGACAACACCCCACGGTATTTTAAAAACTCCCGCCTTCGTATTCTGTGCGACGAAGGGGGCGATGAAATCGGTTACAACGCGGCAGATGGAAGAAGCCGGAGCGGGAATTATTTTATCCAATACCTACCACCTTCTTTTACAGCCTGGTCCCGATCGCGTCGCTGCACTTGGTGGGCTTCATAAAATGCTCCATTGGAATCGTCCGATGCTGACCGATTCCGGAGGATTTCAAATTTTCAGTCTCGGCCACGGCGGTGTGGCCAATGAAATCAAGGGAAAGCGCAACGGTACCATTCCTAAAACACTTCTCAAAATCGACGAAAATGGAGCCCTTTTCCGCTCCTACATCGATGGACACATATGCGAATTGACCCCTGAAAAATCCATCGAAGTGCAACAAAAATTCGGAGCGGATCTCATCCTCGTCTTGGACGAATGTACCCCTTTCCATAGTTCTAAACAATACACAGAATGTTCCATGGAGCGCAGTCATCGCTGGGCTTTGCGCAGTTTCCAACGGTTTTCCCAAAATAATGATTATCGTCAGGCACTTTACGGCATTGTACAGGGTGGAGTTTACGAGGATTTGCGCGAACGTAGCGGAAATTTCGTTGCCGAACAGAATTTTTTCGGCCAAGCTATTGGGGGAAGTTTGGGTGGTGATCGTATACAAATGCACGACATTGTCGCTATGGCTTGCCAATATATCCGCGAGGATCGCCCTACTCATCTCTTGGGAATTGGCGGAATTGCCGACATTTGGAATGGCGTCGCGAATGGAATTGATACCTTCGATTGCGTCCATCCGACACGACTCGCGCGGCATGGTGGTGCCCTAGTCTACCCGGAGAAAAACGATGGAAAAGAATTTTTTAACCTCAAAAATGCACGTTTTATGGACGATTTGAATCCTATCGACCAAAATTGTTCATGTTATTGTTGCCAAAACTTCTCCCGCGCTTACATTCATTACCTCTTCAAAGCACGTGAAATGCTCGGTGGCCAGCTCCTAACGATCCACAATGTAGCATTTATGGTGCGTTTAGCAGGAGAAATTCGAAATTCAATTGAAGATGGGAGTTTTAAAAAAACGATACATTCTTGCGGAAAATCTTAGGGCTAAAAAGATTTGGCAACGGCTGCGCCTAAGGCTGACCGAAACCTTTAGGTTCTTTTATGTGTTCCTGCGAGCTCGACTGTTTCGCTGCATCGATTACTGCGGTACAATTTTTAAATTTTATGTCAAAAATCGCAGCTTTGCCAAGACAGATCTCACCATTATCGGAGAGTACTGGTTGGATTCTCCCTTTGCCATTAGTAAGCGTTATTTGCAACTCAAATTGGAACTGGATATATATCAATACGGCGAAACACCCCTCCTAACCATCGAAAAGATAGCCAAACAAGCCCATATTACGGAACAGGATCGCGTCTTTGAACTCGGCTCCGGAACGGGACGCTGTGCGTTTTGGCTCACCTATTTTACGGGATGTCGCGTCGTCGGTGTCGAACAAATTCCCGATTTCGTCGATTTTTCCAGTCAGCTTGTCGAAAAAGATGACTTTTTAAAAGAAAAAATTAATTTTATTCGGGATGATTTTCTCTCAACTGATCTCAGCCCGGCAACGGTTGTCTACTGCTACGGAACGAAGTTGACGAACGCTCAAATCGAGACGTTGATTTTTAACCTCAGTAAAACACAGCCCGGAACGATCGTGATTACGGTTAGCTATCACCTCAATGAAATTATTTCTGTGAGCGAAAATCAAACCATTCTCGGAAAATATTTCCACCTTATTTCGAAATTTGATGCCGAATTTCTCTGGGGAAAAGCTACGGTATTTATTCAAAAAGTTTCATCTTCCTAGAGCGTTTACCTATGGGGCTCTGTCCCATACCTCGCAAGGAGTCCAGACTCCTTGACCTCCTTTTGCGGCCAAGCCCTGCGCATTCTTCGCAGGGCTTGGCCGCAAGGTCAAGAATAAACTCTTTGACTTTTCTCAGCGGCAAAGCATGCGAAATTTTCGCATGCTTTGCCGCTAGTTCAAGTTTGCCCCCGCGGCTACGCCGCGGGGGCTGTAAAAGTACTTTTTAATAAAAGTGTTTTTTTTAATTACTGGTCTTGCAGTTTGATCCCTTGGCAGGGATTCCTAAGGGCGCGTAGTCCTTAGACCATCAAGCATGGGGATGGGCTTTGTGGTAAGCCCGTTGGAGCGTGGCGGAATTGACATGGGTATAGATTTGGGTGGTACTCAGGTGAGCATGGCCCAACAATTCTTGTACAAGGCGCAAATTGGCGCCGTTATTGAGCATATGTGTTGCGTAGCTATGGCGCAATTTATGGGGACTGATATCCATGGGAAGGTTGCTTTGTTGGAGGTAAAATTTCAGACGGTTTTGCACCTGACGCGGCGTAAGATTTTCGCCCTGACCGTTGATAATGATGGGCATAGTCGGAGAAAAACTTTCACCTATGCCGGCGATAAACCGTTCCAGAGCATGGATGGAATAAATGCCAATAGGGCAAACGCGTTCTCGATTACCCTTTCCCGTAATTTTTACTGAACATCGTTCAAAATCGACATCGCCATGGTGTAGCGAGAGCAATTCACCCAATCGCATACCGCTGTTGTATAGCAATTCGAGGATGAGCGTATCGCGAAGGTATAAAAATTGGGATATTTTATCTTCTAAAAATAACTTTTTCGGTTGGCCGATAAGTAGAGCTATGTCATTGGGCGATAAAATTTTGGGTAATGTTTTTTCTTTTTTGGGTACCGATAGGGATTCGAAGAGATTTTTTTCGACGACCCGGCATTTTTTTAAGAAAATAAAGAGCGATTTCAATCCGGATAGGCGATTTTGGACGGTTGATTTTTTATGCTCCCGGAGTAATTCGATCAAATACTGGCGAACGGTAAACTCGTCCACATCGTTCCAGCGTCGAATGGATGTATATTTCAAGAGAAAGGCGATAAATTGCTCAATGGATGTCACGTAACTTTCCAGGGTATGCTTCGAAAGCTGGCGTTCGACCTCGATCGACCGAATAAAATCGGCATAGGAAAAATTAACTGCCGTTCTCTGGGCCATAGAAATGAAATATTGGGTATTTAATTTGTATTTTCAAGATTGACGAAGACCACATTTTTTAATCCTATGGGCCATGGCAAATAGAGATGATCGGATCGAGGAAAATGTTCCAGGAAAGTTCTACGTCGATGACCAGTGTATCGACTGCGATATGTGTCGCAATTTGGCACCGGATTTTTTTGGTGCGACATCGGAAGGCAATTCTTTTGTAAAAAAACAACCGGTTACCCCAGAAGAAATCGTACTCTGCCAGGAAGCTATGGAGAGCTGCCCCGTCGGTGCTATCGGCGACGATGGCGAAGAAGAATAAATATATATGGGGTTCCGCCCCATACCCCGCAAGGAGGCTTAGTCTCCTTGACCTCCTTTTGCGGCCGAGCCCTACGCATGCTGCGTAGGGCTCGGCCGCAAGGTCAAAAATTGCCCCCGCGGCTACGCCGCGGGGGCTGCAAGATTTTTTAAATCATTTTTTTATATGACGTTACACATGCGACTAAGCATTTTTTGGGCTGCTTGTATAATGTCTTTTAACGTTTTTTCATCTATTTTGAAGTTTTTTCGAAGATTGTACCATTTTTCATCATATTTTAGCTTTTTGATGATTTCTTGAATGTCTTCAAAAATTTGTCTTTGTTGGGTGCTATTTCTAAAATCATAGTCGTCAACCCAAAATAGAATGGCAAGAAATAAAGCCGGTGAAAGTTCTCCTTGTGAAAATTTTTTACATGCGATGTGGAAAATTGTTTCGCCGTGGGCATTTACTTCATTGAGAAACTGTTTTCTTTTTTGTGGTTGGCCACCATTCTGCAATTGATTGTTATTTTGTACATATTGATCATTTATTTTTTGTATTATTTTCATTGCTAAATCGGAACTACCAGCTTGAAGCGCGAAATGTAAGACTGTTCCATTGTCCGATTTTTTAAAGAGATCAGCGCCTGCCTTTTCAAGAAAATCGAATATTTCGGAGCAATTAAATTGTGTTGCCAACATAATAGGTGTTAATCCATTGCGCACGTGATTAATGTCGAAAAGTGGGATTTGAGTTCCCGATTCGCCGCGATATTTTGCAGATGCGAGGGCGGCCAAAGTCAAAAAGTCATCATTTTGAATGGCGATATGAGGCAAGTGATTTAGGTCGTTCTGGTTATCGAGGTGGTGACAAATACTGTTCAAAAATAAAATCTGTAAAGCCGTACCAGATTTTTTATTGTAAACAGCTTCAGACAATTTCCTCTTCATCCAATCGGGGTTTTTTTCATGAACCCAATTAATGAAAGCCCGTTGAGATGGTTGCCGCCGATATACTTTTCCTTTACCCAAATTATTTAACGATTCTTCTATTGAAGATGGCCGTCTCTCTGTAAGATTCCAAACAAAGAATTGGCGTAAAGAATATGCTTGAACAACGTTGTAGTGTAACCCGGATGACAAGAATATCATCCCCATTAATATTTCTTTTTGTATGTTTCTTTTCATTTTTTCTCCTTTTACTGGCGATGTATCGCATACTCGCTTAAAAAATTCATTATGTCAAGTGAATTTATTAGAAATTCGTATTATTTTTTGGGGCTAGTAGGAATGTGGAAAATTTTTCTTGGATTTGCTATAAAAAAATTAGGTTCTGTGTTTATTTAGGTATCCTAAAAGGGTCATGGAAAAATTTTTTAATTGGAGAAAAAAAAATCGAAAATATATCGAAATAGCCCAAGAGATTCGTAGTTTGATTGAGAAGACGACGGAGGTGAATGGTGGACATTTGGCTTCCAATCTTGGGATTGTGGAATTATCGATTGCGCTCCATGAAGTTTTTGATTCAGGGGGAGATAGAATTATTTTCGATGTTTCTCACCAATGCTATGCGCACAAGATCCTCACCGATCGTCGGGATCGATTTTCGACTCTCCGCCAGACCGATGGTATTTCCGGATTTACTTCACCCGGGGAGAGTTTTCATGACGTATTTTTTTGTGGTCATGCAGGAACGGCTTTATCGAGTGCGTTAGGTATTGCGATGGCGCGTGATCGATTACATCAGGATTACCATGTTATTGCGGTTATCGGTGACGCATCGTTAACCAATGGACTCACTTTGGAAGCTTTGAATAATATTGGAGAGACACGATTAATCGTCGTACTAAATGACAATGGTTATGCGATCGCTAAGAATGTTGGTTTCATTGCGCACTATCTCAGCGGAATTATGCGCAGCAATATTTATAATCGCCTTAAGGATTTTTTTAAGCATGGGTTACGAAAATTACCATTTGGTCATCCATTGATTCATTTACTATCTCGAATTAAACGGGGGATCAAGGCGTTCTTACTGCCGTCTTCATTTTTTGAGTGTTATGGTTTACGCTACATAGGTCCCATCGATGGACACAATGTGACAGATCTCGTTGATGCTTTAAATTTTTGCAAACGGGAGAAACATCCCATACTTTTGCATGTTAAGACAAAAAAGGGCTATGGTAATGTGAGGGCAGAAAATTGTCCTGAAGAGGCTCATGGGATTGGGATTAGTCGACAAAATTCCGATGGATATTCTCAAATTTTTGGGCGGACGCTATGTGATTTAGCGGAAAAGGATTCGCGGATTGTAGCGATTACAGCGGCGATGGCACGGGGGACAGGGCTTAATTTTTTTCAACAAAAATTTCCGGAGCGATTTTTCGATGTAGGAATTGCCGAGGGACATGCGATTACTTTTGCGGCGGGACTTGCGAAGGCTGGATTGTTACCCGTATGTGCGATTTACTCCACTTTTTTACAACGTGCATTCGACAACATTTTCCACGACATTGCGCTACAAAATTTACCGATCATCATTGCTATTGATCGAGCTGGTCTCTGTCCTCAAGACGGTCCGACGCACCATGGACTTTTCGACATAGCGTTTTTGAAGAGCGTACCGAATCTTATAATTATGCAGCCTAAGGATGGCAATGAGTTAAGCAAAATGTTAGAGGCAGCGATTCATTTTCATGCTCCCTGTTGTATTCGTTATCCCCGTAGCGTCAGGGTATCGACGGACAGTCATTGTACAGCCGTTGAGTTAGGGAAGGGCGAGATCATTCAATGGGGAAAAGATATTTGTCTAATTGCGTTAGGGGATAAGGTTTCCGTTGCGATGGCTGTTATTGAGAAATTGCCTCATTATTCTTTTACAATTATTAATGCTCGTTTTGTAAAACCGCTGGACGAAATTTTAATCATTACATGTGCTCGGGATCATAAAAAAATTTACATATTAGAGGATCATGTGCAAGCGGGAGGATTTGGGAGTGCCGTTGCTGAATTTTTTACTCAGAGAAATATTGCCATTGATTTACATATTTTCGCTTGGCCGAATTGCTTTATTCCCCACGCTTCGAATAATGAAGATCTCGAAAAAATGTTTCATTTAACGGCGGATGACATTGCCGTAAGTATTGCGAATGATTTCGAAGGGGGAAAATAAAGGCGTGGAAATTTTTAAAAACCTGAACGATGAATTTACAATAAGAAATGATTCGATAGGCCCATGTATTTTGGTGAAATCTTAACATGTCGCTCGCTCCCACCCTCTTCTATCTGTTAGCCTTGAAAGAAAAACCGCGGCTGTCAAGTACTTTTCTGAAAATATTTTTCAGGAAATCTCCAAAAAACTTGGAGAATACCCACAATAATAGCGATAATAAATCCATATTCGTAAACTTTTTTATTGCGTATTACCGAAGGAACCCCAACGTTATTTCAGGAGAATTCATTATGGCAAATCTATTAGCGGGTAACGTTTTGGTGGTTCAAGTGGAGTGTCTTTCCCCTGTTTCCAATGCAGTTTTAGGTGGTATTATCTCGGGAGCGCTCAATTATGAACGTGTCGAAGAAATTTATGGTTCCGTTAATGGTTTTTGCGGTATCCTAAACCATGACCTTATCGATCTCGCTTCCCAGCCACAACAAATAGTCCGCGATTTAACCTTTACTCCAGGAGCAGCACTCGGAACATTCGATTGGTTTGATCGTTCTACGGAAGAAATCGAAACACTTTTTTCTGCCTTCGAAGAATATAATATCCGCTTTCTTTTTACAATTGGTGGGCCTAAAACCCAATCCATTGCCCTAGAACTATTTCAAATGGCACAACAACGCGCCTATGCCATCCAAATCATTTCTATCCCTGATACCATTTATAACGATTTACCCATTACGGATCATTCCCTCGGCTATGGCAGTGTTTCTAAATTTATAACCACAACCATTCGTGAACTTTCTTGCTATACGGCAGCCGTTGCTAACCACGATCTCGTCAATGTTATTGAAATCGCAGCGGATAAATCCAATTGGCTTATGGCAAGTGCATTACTAAATGTTACCCCTTTCCACATCGTCCTTTTGCCATCCGAAAATTTTTCCGAAGAAAAATTTCTGAAGGCGGTACAAAATGTTTTAAAATCAAACCATTACTGCTGTGTAGTCGCATCCGATTTTCTCGTTGACGATGAAGGGAACTATATCTCAGGAAAAACAATAGGTACCGCGGAAAAACTGAAGGAAATTTTAGAAGAATCGTTAGAAGTGCGTGTTTTAACGACTAAATTGGGGGCGTTGCAGTATAGTGCGGCGCATTTTTTATCGAAAACCGATGTGGATGAAGCCTATGCCTGTGGAGTTAAAGCCGTCGGTTTTGCCCTTGATGGGTTAACGGGCAAGATGGTTACGATTTTACGTTCGGAAGGGAATCGCTATGGGGTAGAGTATGGCATGGCCGATTTAGCCAATATTTGTGGACATGAAAAATCGATCCCGAACCATTGGTTCGACGAGGGAGGTAAGTTAAATGCTAATTTTTCAAAATATGCTTTGCCTCTAATCCAAGGGAATGTGGTGATACCGGAGAATAATGGATTACCCAAATTTGCCACTTTGAAGAAATAATGCCCAGAGGGTTCCGGTTGTCCAGAGGGTTCTGCCCTCCGGACTCCCGCAAGGAGGCACAAGCCTCCTCGGCCGCAAGGTCAAGTTTTTTTCAGTTCCGCGCAACTCCTGTGCAATTTTGCATAGGAGTTGTGCGGCGTTTTTTTATTTATCTTTTTTCAGGCCCGCCCGCGGCGAAGCCGCGGGCGGGCCTCTTGGCCCCTGCGGATTGGCCCAGTGGCGGTGCCACGGGACCAATCCGCAAATCCAGATCCAGGAGACAGTACCTCCTGGCAGAGATTCTAAGGGCGCGTAGCCCTTAGGCTCTCGCAGCTACGCCGCGAGAACTTTAAATTTTGATGACTCGCCATTTCAATGGATCATTATGCCGCCAAAATGCCCAATCATTTGTGTAATGACCCAATTTAACATTGAAAATTCATAAAATATACCAATAGTCCCGAAAAAATTATATGGAACAATTTAATAATTTGGTTATCGAAACGATTCTAAATCGCAGTAGTGTTCGCTCATACAAAAGCGATCAAATTGATGAGGAAGCGCTGTCCGTTATATTAAAATGTGGCCTGCGCGCACCCAATGGATGGAACCATCAACCCTGGGATATCGTCTATGTTCAGGATAAAACTTTTCTCGATGAACTGAACCTTGCGATTACCTCCAATTCGAATAGCAGCGTTTTTTACCATGCACCTACGGTAGTTTTTATCTCGGGCGATAAAAATGACGAATACTACGCAGCAGATTGCCCACTAGCCGCAGAGAACATGGTCATTGCCGCCGCTTCCCTCAGCATCGGTAGCTGCATCATCGCTTACCTTTCTAATTTTCTGAATACTCAGGCAGGGCAGGTCTATAAAGAAAAATTGGGCATTCCTGAAGATTACGAGGTCTGCGTAGCCATAGCATTCGGTTATCCTACCACACCAAACCGCTCCCTAACGTTGAGGGACGAAAGTAAAATCCGTAAATATTAGATCTACCCAGAGGGCTCTGCCCTCTGGACTCCCGCAAGGAGTCAAAAACTCCCTGACCTCGTCTTTGCGGCCGAGCCCGGCGCATGCTGCGCCGGGCTCGGCCGCTAGGGTCAAGTTAGCCCCGCGGCTGCGCCGCGGGGGCTGCTTTTTTTATTTTAATAAAAGTGTTTTTTAAAATCACCGGCCCCGCCCTCTCGTCGCTTCGCGACGAGAGGGCGGGGCTCTTGGCCCCTGCGGTTTGATTCAGTGGCATCGCTACTGGACCAAACCGCAAATCCAGGTCCAGGGAGGCGGTGCCTCCTGGCGAGGATTCTAAGGGCGCGCAGCCCTTAGATTACAAGCAAAAATAAAACTTCTAAAATCTAATAAATATATTTATTGTAACGTGTCCCATGCCATTTTTTTCTGAAAATACTACAGATCGGCCAATTGGCCATCCTCTCGTGGATTGGTTTATAAAAAATCGACGCATTTTGCCCTGGAGAACGAATCCATCAATTTACAACCGCCTCGTTTCCGAATTCATGTTGCAACAGACGCAGGTCGCTACGGTTGTCCCATACTTCAAGCGTTGGATTGAGCAATTTCCATCCATTGAGGCACTCGCCGGGGCTAGTGAGGAACAAGTTTTAAAGGCATGGGAAGGGCTCGGTTACTACTCTCGCGTAAGAAATTTACATAAAACTGCAAAAAAAATTGTCGCTCAGCAAACAAATTCGATCAATTCAAAACACTTCATTTTTCCTAAAACCCCTAAAGAATGGAAACAGTTGCCGGGTATTGGCGATTATACGGCCCACGCACTCGCTTCGATCGCCCAAAATCAATGTATTGCGGCGATTGATGGCAATGTGATCCGCGTCCTTTGTCGCATTCACGCCATTCAACGACCCTTTGAAAGTAAAAATCAGGCCGCAAAGTATGTCAAAAATATCGCCCATTCCCACATTCCTCCCGATGAAAGTGTCAACTATAATGAAGCGATCATGGAACTTGGCGCTTTGATTTGTAAACCACAAAAACCATCCTGCAACCGCTGCCCCATCGGTTCACATTGCCGCAGTTTTCAGGAAAAACTCGACTGCTCTCAAATTCCGAAATTTAAAAAAAATACTTATATTAAGAAAATTATTCGACGTATTTTTATTCGCAATGAACAATCTATAATTCTAAAACACACACACACCAATCGTTTGCATAATATTTTTGAACTTCCCCTGTGCGAGGATATTAGCGGAAAGATACCCAACCAAAAAATTAATGAAAAAATACTCTACCGAGAAATTGCTAAAATTAACCGTTCCATCGCCCATGAACGCATTACAGAAATCATCCTTGAACCTAAACATTTGCCAAAAGATTTCGAAAGCTTACCGAAAGATAACCCGGAATTAATGCTTTTGCCCATCTATGAGCTCCCAAATATTACCCTTTCCGGTCCCCATCGCAAATGGTTAGATAAACAATTATTTGCATGTCCGTAGTCTTTTTATCTTTTCTTTCTATTCTCCCTAAGTCAAAATATCTCCGTTATCTAAAAACTCCTTACCCCCAAAAGTAAAAATATTTGGCCATCATGGCACCCCCACGGGGAATCGAACCCCGGTTTCCGGAATGAGAATCCGACGTCCTAACCGCTAGACGATAAGGGCAACCTTCTCAACCTTTGAATTCTGACCCAACTTGTCAATAAATAAACTCCCAAAGCGCAGAATATTCCATCTTTCTCAAATTTATCACCAAATACAAAAATAGTGGCGTCCCGTATGGGATTCGAACCCATGTTGCAGGAATGAAAATCCTGTGTCCTGGACCAGACTAGACGAACGGGACCAACAATATACCGACTATAACCGCTCCGCGATTGACCAACCTCCACAAAACCTGAGATTTCCATATAATATTGCAAGAATTTTTTTATGAATAGAATCTCATTCCATGGAAAATGACAACGAATCCCAAAAGGAAAATAACGACTTTTGGCAGATTTTAGAACAACAAATTCGTGAAAATGGGATCACCATCGATAGGCCAAAAGGAAAGCCCCATCCCCGCTTTCCTGATCTTATCTACCCCATCGATTACGGCTACATTCCCCATACGAAATCAATGGACGGCGAAGGTATCGACATATTGTTCGGTACAGCGAAAAAACAAGAAATCGAAGGATTAATTTGTACCTTTGATGCCATAAAAAAAGATTCGGAAATTAAAATCCTATATGCTTGCAACGAAGATGAAATTCGAATGGCAAAGGCTATGTTCTCCTCCCCACCAATGTACGGCATTCTCGTCCGCAGGGAAACTGTTATGGGGCTCCGCCCCAAACCCCACAAGGAGTCAGAGACTCCTTGACCTCCTTCGGCGGCCG
>JAIRLD010000071.1 GCA_031259665.1 Puniceicoccales bacterium
CACAATACCTCCCTCCACATTCTTCCGAGGTACCTATTTCGTCTATTAATTCAACTAAATTCTCATGATCCTTATGATTGTGCGTAACAAATATCTCACATTTCGAAACTCCTTTGAACAATTTTTTTAACCTCCCCCCTGGATATTCCAATGAATTCGATAAAATTCCCCCATAAATCTTTTCTTGATTCACACCACAACCACAATCGATAAAAATCAATCTTGACTCAACACCATTTTGATTAACAACATCGCTACGAAGCGCGATACAATTACCTTGTCCCGTATTGAAAAAGCAAACCTCAAGGCTAGGCTCAACCGCAACTCCCAATATGATACTAAGAATATAAATCGCCATCCCTAAAATAATACGACAGAATATCATAATGCTACACCTCCTTAAGAAGAAACGAATTATAGCAAATTATAATCCGGCGGGAAAAAGTTTCTATACCCCTGCTGGTTTATCGCACGCAAAAAGCCTCTCACTGCCCCGATCAACTCATCATCTCCTTCCGGATCTTTCGCAATACTACACAATTGATTTATCGCTCCTTTTACAAGAGCAGAATCCTTTCTTGCACTCAATGCATACTTCCCATCCTCCCACACAACACTTTGGGACAACAATAGCGACTTCATATATTCGTATATTTTACGCGATTCATCATTATTTTCTGGATAATTATTGTAAATACTTTCCAAACACCAACTGGCAACCCTTGTAGCAGGCAAGTATTCTCTAATCCTATGTAACATTTCAACAACTTTAGCTACTCGCCACTCCCGGTCAGGAACTGATGAAGGCTTTTTAATGCTCTGATCACTCATGTAATACCTCCTAGTGCTTTCGATATGACTTTTTAGAATATTTACTTCCATTTCTCCATTTCTGAAACTATCAAGACATCCCTTCAACTGCTCCCATGATACAAAAGGATTAGCCTGAGATGCCTCACCCCCTCCTTGCGATCCCGCATTCAGTTGCTGCTGTATTTGTAACATCTGCTTTAGTAGTAACGCTTGCCCTATTCTTGATTGTTTTTCATTTAGCTGCTTCAGCCTTTTTTCTATTGACTGCGACCTTGGATCATCTTCATCATTTATCCTGCTCTGTTCTTCAAGCAACTTATCCTCTATTTGCCGTATTAGCGACTGCTGCTTGTTCAAATCATCCTCTGTGGCTCCACCCTGCCTTTTAGCCGATATTCTCCGCATTATTGACAACTGTCCTTGCAAGTCTTTTTCTGTAACCTCTCTTCCTTCCTGAGTCAATACTTCACGCTCTAGTTCTAATTGCCTCTCTAATTTCTCTACCGTAACTTCTGACGGCCGACTTTGAATTTCCTCCTTCAGCCTCTCCAATTTCTGCCGTGGGTCTTCTAACTGAACTTCTGGAGCTGGTTGATCCTCTGGATCCGATCCATTTGCTATACAATCTCCTAACAATAAAGCACTACAAACAACTATTTCAACAAGCTTTTTCTTAACCATATGCTTCGGAATTCATTGCAATTTAATCGCTTGTCAATACAATTCCTTAAAAAAATATTTTGATAAAATTATTACAAATCGAGCCCAATCCTAAGGACAAAGAACCCCAAAATATCCGAATAAAAACCTAAACTATAAACGATCAAACAAAACAATAATCCCGGGACGGCGTCCCGGAGCATTGAAGGGGGAATCCTTCCCTCTTAACCCCCTGCCAAGGAATAGTATCCCCTGGCTCCGGGACGGCGTCCCGGAGCATTGAAGGGGGAATCCTTCCCCCTTAACCCCCTGCCAGGGGATAGTATCCCCTGGCCCCTCCGGGGTCGGCCCGAGGTTTGCACGAAGTGCAAACCTCGGGCCTGAAACCGGCGCAAGGGGCTGAAGCCCCTTGCGGAGTCTGGGGCAAAGCCCCGGGACTACAAGGATTGAAAACAAAAATTGCCCTGGCTTTTAGCCGTCGGTCCATCGAACAAATTCGTTCTTCCATCCGCTTCGATGATCATTTCGTAATACCCATGGGCCGTATCACAGGTGACAAATATCGGTATATCCGTCCTTTGACCTCCGTCAGCCGTACTCATACTATGTTCTTTAACCGTAATACCTCTTCCGCTGCTAAATGAAAATTCTTTTACCTCGTCACAGGGTAGATGGTCTTTCTCTAACGGATCACTACAAATGATACAGAGCTCCGGCTTCCTCACAAAAAAAGTCAATAACTCCCCCGATCGATTGGACCCATGGTGCGGTAATACGAGAAAATCTACAGCGGCAATCTCACGACTATATCGGGGAATATTCATAATTTGAGTAAATAGCTGGGGACTGACATCGCCGGGGAAAAAAATCCTCCTCCCTCCAAATTCTACCAAATACATTATATTAAAATCATGCTCCGGATTCTGAGCCTTATTATTTTTCCATACCTTTGGTCGCATGGGCACAACCCTCACACGCGGTCCTAGTGAATGCTCTATTTCAGGAAAAACATTGTAAAAATCCTCCTCCCGCTCCCGAAGTAAATCCTCATCCCCCTCTTCAAACTCCTCCACACTGATCGGTCTACAAAAAATAGGAACATCACACCCACTTTCATTACCTACTTTCACTACCGTTTCACACAAATTGTCATGATCCTTATGATTATGTGTAATAAACATTCCATACTGAGTGATTCCTTCAAATAACTCCCTTAACCGTCGTCCTGAGGGTTTCGCGGGATTTGATAAATTATTTTTAGATCCATTTTTGACAACTGATCCGCCACCGCAATCGATGAAAATCAGTTTCGGTTCATTGGGAGCATCATCCACACGCAGCGCAATACAATTCCCCTGTCCCGTATGGAAAAAACAAATCTGGAGTGTAGCTTCAATCGTAGAACTCCACAGGGAACTGTAAACGATACCGTTTAAAAGAAGACAATAGAATATTCTATCCAAATACCACATATCAATTTTACTTTAAAATATAAAATTACTTTTTACTTTTCCCATAGGAACTAATTGGAGAAAAAATTAGCAAATTCTTCTCTTTCCTTTATTTCGCTCAAAAACTTTCCAGCGGCAACATTGGGAGCTTCCTCACCTTCTTCATCCACCATTTCCTCCAATGCCTCTATGGCTTCCCGGACCGTTGAATGCTGGGCTCGAGGACTTAATTCATATTTTCCATTTTTCTCATTCCACGTATTACATTGGGAGAGGAGCAGAAGTTTCATATATTCGAAATTTTTACCGGAATCATCGAAATTGTTTAAACATTTTTCTTTAATTTCTTTTTCGCAGTAACTGGCGATTCGTGTACGGGGAAAACTTTTTACCAATTCATGTAACATTTCAAGAACTTTAGCTTTTCGCCATTCTATTTCTAGAACATTGGAAGGGACGAAGATTTTTCCTTTTGTTTGTAGGATATGATCGACGGTTGCATCGATGCGTCCTTTGACATCCTTTCGTTCGACGGCGCCAGTATTGATTTGCTCGACATATTTTCTCACCTCATGTATAGAAGTAAAGGGGTTGGATATTTGTTTTTTAGGATTTTCGGATTGTGGTTGAGCGCGCAAGTTTTCGAGGATTACTTTCTGTTGCTGTTCGAGCTCCGTTATTTTTTGCATGAGTGGTTGTTGTCCTTTACTCACCGCCATTTCTATGATTTCCTGAAACGCGACCACATCTAAACTGGTTACTTTCTTCGTACTCGCCGTACAATTTCCGACCATAAAAATACTTCCAACAACTATTCTGGTAATTTTCCCTGTATCCATACCTTACAAATTATTATAATTTATTTATATGTCAATGTAGTTTTCTTAAAATATCACAAAATTTATTACATTTTTCCCAATGACACTTTTTAAAAATAAATATTCAGATGGGAGATATTGATCTGTTCGATATATTTTTTCAGCCCATGCATGAAAGCAAACGGAACAGATTCAGGATTTTCGTTTTCCGGTTGTGAGTGCGCGCAAGCTTTCGACGAGCTCTTTCCGCTGCTGTTTATTTCCATGATTCTTTGCATCAGCGGCTATTGAACCCTATTCACGGCAACTTCTACGATTTCTTGTAAAGCAGCTGCATCCAAATTGGCTATTTCTTGGAGCCTTGCCGTACAATTCCAGATCATAAAAATACCCCTTATAATAATTTTGGTAATTTTCTTTGTATTTATACCATACGAATTATTATAATTCATTTATACGTCAACATATTTTCACGGGCATATTAAGGTTTCATTACGTATCGATATTATTTTCAAGTGGCGGGACTTTATCATCCGCTAGTTATGCGAAAATTACAAAGATTGAAAACAAAACTTACCTTTATTTCTAGCTACTGGACCATCAAACAAATTTGCCCTTCCGTTTGCTTCAATAACCAACTCATAGTACCCTGCCACTGCATTACACGTAACAAACACCGGTTTATTCGTTCTTTCACTCCCTCCTCTCGTACCAATATTATGGTCTACTACGGTAACACCTTTTCCATTTTTAAATTGAAAACCGGCCACTTCACTCCATGGAAGATTATTCCTCACATTCGGATTACTACAAATAATACACATTTCTGGATTAACTGCAGGCTTGGTCATTAATTCTCCTGATTCATTCGATCCATGATGCGATAACATTAAAAAATCTGCGGCCATTATTTCCCGTTCATACCTGGGATCATTCATAATTTGAGTAAACAGCTGAGGACTGACATCACCCATAAAAAGAATCCTCCTCCCAGCGAATTCTACCAGATACATAACATTGAAATCATGCTCTCTCTCCCGATTTGTATTTCTGCCATTTTTTTGGTTTTATAGGAACAACTCTAACACGCGAACCAAGCGAATTTTCTATACGTGGAAGAACTTTCCGAAACTTATCCTCTTTTTCTAGGAGAAAATCTTGGAGGCGAAAAGAATTATTTTCAAATTCGCCAAAACTTATTAAATAAATAGGATCTAGGACTGTGCACCTATTTCTCATACCTACCCCTTTGATCGTTTGACATAAATTGTCATGATCTGTATGATTATGAGTGATGAACATTTCACATCGCCACACATTTTTAAATAACTCCGCTACCTTCTGCCCGGGGTATTTTGTTTGGTCAGACAAAACTCGTCCATACTCACTATTACTCCCTTTTGTACAACCACAATCAATGAAAAATAATTTCGATTCTTTTCTTCGCTCATCCATGCGCAGCGCAATACAGTTACCCTGTCCCGTGTCAAAGAAACAAACACAAAGGGTAGCTTCAATCGTAGAACCCCATGCAATATCAAAACTACAAATTATACACTTTAAAATGGAACAACAACATACACACTCTTGAAGTGAAATCACTATCTATTTACGGAACCCAGTTCGGGATAATTCTCAAAATGATTATTTCCTTTTACTGCCACTAAAAAACCATTAACTTGATTCCTTAATCGTTCACATATTTCATTACTCCCTATTATCTCAGATAACTTCCTTAGTGCTTCTCTTACTGTCGGAGTCTTAGCATCAGGTGACAATTCATATTCTTTCTCGTCTTCTCGCCACACATTACACTGAGACATCAATAACAATTTCATACGTTTAAAATATTCTCTTAAAGTATCCTCTCCTCTATTGCCTAAATCTTCCCCTTGTAAACAACATTCCCAAACCTTCCTTCCACAGTAACGGTCAACCAAATCTTGCGGAAAAGCCTTCTCAATTTCATATAACATTTCGAAAACCTTAGCCTTTCGCCATGTATCTTGAGGAACACCCATAGGAGGAGTAAATATTTCATTTAATTCCAAGACACGTCTTACAGTCTCATCTATGCGAGGCATTATAGTCCCCTTTGCAACTGCACCCTCCTTAACCTGTCTAATATATCCTCTTACATCATCGATCGATGTAAACGGCTGAACAGCCACACTTGGCCCGCTAGGAGTTCCTCTCTCCGGTTGCCTCTGCGCAATTGCTTCGATCGCTTTTCGTATAGCCTCTGCAGCTGCTCACGCAGCTGCTCGCCAATGCCAGTTAAAGCTTGCCGATTCTGATCATTCATAGCCTGTATTGCTTCAACCATGGTCATCTTCTTCCCCTGGGGTGGGTTAGCATTCTTCTTTCTTCCGGGTGCACTTTCCATACAATTTCCCACCAACAAAACACTACAAACAACCATTCCTATAAATTTTCTCTTAAACCATGTTTTGAAGATCATCACGATTCTATTGCCTGTCAACGCTATTTTCCAGGAAGAAATATTTTAATGGAATTATTGCAATTCCAGGCAACCACTCACTCACAGATTATATGCAGGTGGCGAGACTTTTCGATCCGCCAGCTACGCGCAATGCGTTCAAAATGTACCGTCCGCTGGGATGAAGTACCCTGAGCTGCGTGGATCGCTAATGCCAACGCCCAGAAACGATCCCCATGACCCCGCTCCGTACGTCCCGCCGCAAAGCGTAGGTTCCCCGTAAAGGTATTTTCCCGCTTGACTGACCGTAAATCGGCGCGAATATGTTCGTCACTCGGTATCCCTATCGCCCGATTTTCGAAGGTCGTGCGCAACAAATAGGCCAGCTGCTCTTTGACAGAATTTGTAAATGTAATCCCCTCAACCCGGTATTTTCCGAAACGTTCCGCCGCCCGTTCCACAAATTGACGCCCGATCCCCGTCTGATCTACACACGCCCGACGGAGCATCGGCAATGCAAGCAATTTGTAAAATTCTGCCTCCTGATCCGAAAAAGGTCGGTCTTTCAATGCAACGATGTCCCTCGTAATCAATGTGCCACCAACGGAAGCGAGTAGCCAAAATACCGTTAAATCGTGGGTTCGCCCCACATCAACCCCTAGGAATAAATCATCACTGTCCCTAATTTTCTCCGGATTGTAACCCCTTTCCGCGTCCTCAACCAAATCCGTCGGTAAAAATATGGACCGGCTATCGTAGGGCTCACACATGTATTCTTGTAAAAAAGTCTCCTGATCCGGACAGGATTGGCGAATGTAATCGAAATAATCCGCCTCATCCATCGCAACTAAGGGATCATCCGAAGGTACTTTCGCCTTCAATTTCTGCAAAAATCCCTGCTCTAACGCATCCTGCAGGGTAACCCTATGGTGAGAAAAATTTTTTGGGTTACCATTTTCCCGAATGTCCTGGATTAACTGGTAAAAAAAATTATCCGAACCCCGATGGGTTGAGATCATTTCCAACTGTCCGCCCCAGGTAATTCCCGGGTAAGCGATGGCGTAGAGTAATTTTGGATTGGGATGGAGGGCAAATTCATCGAGAACACGTGTGCCGCGCTTACCGGCCTGGGCATCGGGATTAGAGGAGAGCGAGTATATGGATCGATTGTTACGGAAAAGAAGCGAAGAGGATCCCGATTTTTTATCGCAGGCGATCACCGTTTGGCCGAGATCCTGCGCGGCAACGTGTAAAATTTGGCTAAATTTCTTACAATCTTCAAGGAAAAGTTTTGCTTGAATTTCATCGCGGGAAGATACCCAAGCATCGTAGCGGCAATGGTTATGGGAATGTTCACGGACGAGGCTGTAAGCGGCGGCGAGTGATAGGCCGATTTGTCTGGATTTTTCGATAATTTTCAGTCTTGAGCGGTCATTGATCCACCGTTTTTGGTAGGGCAAGAAAAATTTTCCTTCAAAGCTCATTTTTAAAAGAGATTCAGCTGAGTTTGAATGGTGTCAATGGTATCGAGAGACACAATTTTTCCTTCTTCCGCGCTACCGGAAAAGGGATTAAGTTCGGTATGGCAATCGATCAGTTTTTGGAGGGTGGTTGCCACTAATCCGAGATCTGAGAGGGAAAGATCTTTGGTACGGAGATCATTCAAAATTTTTTCGCCAACGGCAAAAAGTATAGTTTGGAGCATTGGGGAAATGCCACCAGGCGGATCGATTAACTGGGACATACTTTTTCCATAGAGTACTCTCTCCCGAGTGGAAGATCTATTCTGAACATGAAGATAGAAATAATTTTAGCACAGAAAATAAAAATGGGAAGCGATGTGTTGGGAATATAGTAATGTAGGGATCAATTGGGCCTGGATTTCGTTTATGGTGGATAAAATCCCGATTTCACTTGTCTCCCTGAAAAATCAATATTCTTGAGTTCGGCCCACGCTCCATTGGAAGGAATTGTCAATTGGTAAGCCATTACCGCATCACTGGTAACATAAATTGGAGTATTAGTAGATCTTTGCTCAATCTTATTGCCCAGCAAGTTATACACGCTAACTTCATGCTGTTTGGTTATTCCCAAAATCCTAGGATTACCAAACATTGCAACTTCATTCTTAGGAATATGATTCACACCTACTGGATTGCTCGAAACGATTGCACACAAAGGAACATGCGGTTGTTGTCCTAATTGTTTTAATGATGCAGCAAATACGCCGAATAAATTGAGTTCGCCATTATGTCCGTCGCCATGGTGAGAAAATACAAAAACATCTATGTTCCCCAAAAAATTGGCAAATCCTTCCGTTTGGCTCAATTTTCCCAGCAATGTTGCACTACAGTCTCCGGGAAATAGTATATTTTTCCCAGCATAGGTTACTTTGATCATGAGACTTTGTTCATTTCTATTCTTGCTAGCCTTATTTTCCTTAGGGAAAAAGCACGCCACTCGCAGACTCGTATTATCCCTAAAGAAGACCTCTCCATTTTCTTGCCCTCTCATCAAAGATGAATCCCTATCTGCTATCCATAATCTACCACGAAGCTTATTTTCAAAAAACCGCACATCCTCACCCTGTAATTCTAGTGGTATTCTCACATCATCATCTTCCTCGCTCCTAACACCTCCTACAACGACTTTTTCTCTTCCCCTTACAGGGAAAAAATCACCTAGTCCAGAATAATGATCATTATCCATATGCGAAATCAACACTAAAGGCTTAATGAAGTTGGGTGTGTTTCCGCCCAATACTCCAAAGACAAAAGTTTTCATTTTATTATGAACTTCGCCCACATTTTCTGGCTTACATTTTGTACCACAATCAATAACTACGGCTTCTCTCTCTGTTTTTAACAAAGTGAAACTAGCTTGCCCTACATTAAAAAAATAGACATCTAACTGATCTGCGCCACATCGCAACAAACCACAAATAAAAAAACCTATACCTCGCAGCAATAATGACATCTTTACCATTTCAACTTTCATGTTAGCTATTTTCTCAAGTATTATTATCCATACTCAAAACCCCTCCTCCTCAACAGCTACCCTCTCCTCTAACATAGTATTTATTCTCTGAAGCATCCTTCTAGCAGTCTCCTGCATGCTACCCCTATGTTTTTCTAACAATTCTTTCGCTATGGAAATCGGGTATTCTTCATAATTCTTTTTCCATCTGTTTCCTTCTCGCCTTTCTGTTTGTGACAAAAATAACAGCCATGCCCATCGAATCATATGATTTTGTGACGTTATTCCTGCGTTGAACACTTGCCCATCAAATGTAAAATTCTCCTCCTCAATTATTAATCGTATAATCGTAAAAATAATACTATTCCATAATGGCACACGTCCCCCTACTGAATAAAAAGCACATGTAAAAATACATAATGCTTGCAAACGTTGATCCGAATCTCTTGGCGTAAACCAGGTATTGCCATTTAATTGAAATTTTAATTCTTCGCATGTCTTGAATAATATTGTTTCATTTATACGATTATCATCAGGGCCATATTTATCTAAAAATCTTGAGTATCTAGTGACATCATCAATACTCGCCCATCGGGAAAACCATGGAGGAGGTGGAGGCTGTGGAGGGGGTGGAGACTGACTACCTCTAGGTGGGGATGCATTAACACAGTAATTTCCACAGATTATTGACATTCCTAACAAAATATTTAAAAATAAACTTTTCACATCATCCGTAATGGTCATGATAACATCTCCCTTTGTCAATACATAAATTGATTATTTTTCGTCGGATCGATATTTTTAAATAAAAATTACAAAACTAGGCACAAAACTAGGCTATTTTCTCTCAATTCTCTCAAATCGATCCGCAGCTACTCCTTGCCATAGATAAATCATAAAAAAACATTGCAAAATTATCGCGAAGATTTATTATGCAAATAACCTATGAGAGTAAAATTTTTAATCCTGCTCCATTTCTTTTTCCATTGCACCTATGGAAGCGATGTTTCGAAAGCACTTCAACAATCGAAACCGACGTGGTTTAAAATCGTCCGCACTAAACGTGCCAATCGCGTTAATCAAACGCCAGAAATAACTCCAGAAACAATGGACCAAAGTCCAAAAGAAATAATTCCGGAGGAAAAAGTAGATCAAACTCTAGAAACAGTAGATCAAAAACAAAAAAGAAAATTAGAGACGGTTGGCTTTGGGGAAAAATTTCGCTTGGAAGATCTCAGAGGATATGTCGCGGAACACTTTAAAAATCCCCTTCCAGAAAAACTGATTTTAAAAAAGACCTATGACTTTTTCGATGGAGTTCCAAAAAAACTTCGTTATTTTACGAAAAACTTCTTAAACTTTCCCGATTTTCAAGATGGAGTTGAAATTATAACATCGCCCGGATGGCTCGATAACCGGGGCCATGTGACCGAAGGACAAATCGGTAATATCAAAGTCGTACTGAAACGCTCAAAAGACTGGGATGATCCCAACGAAAGAGAAATGTTTTATAAATTTATGGATACTGCGAAGGAGAAATTAATGGAATTGGCAACAATTGTAAATGACTACACGCTTTCCGAAGAAGAAAAAAAATTGCGCACCCAAAAAATTCAAAATCAACTCATCGGATTAGGCAATATTGTTTCCATCGTCGGCATTACTCAAATTCAACGACCAGATACAACGTCTCCAGAAAAATGTATCGATGAAACAATCGAAATTTTACCAAAAGTCAATGGTCACACACTATATGATTGCATCAAAAAAAGTTGCCTCCCTATGATACGCCTCGAGGTCTACCCAGAACCCCAAATATTGCCATCAAGTTGTTGTTACAATTAACCCAAATTAACTTTACATTGCACAGTTGCGGTTATAAGTGCAGTGATTATTCCAATATCCAAAATATAATGATTGCCCCAAATGGCTCTTCCTTTACGCTTAAACTCATCGATTTGGAATCTTTGAAACAAAAAGAACAATTCTTTGTTTCTATTAAAAGTGCTCACAGAATAATTACAGTATTTTGCCAGATTCTATTGGGGGAACAATATACAAAACTCGACATAAAAGATCGGTTTAAGGAAGATTTCCGTCTTCTGAAAGAGGCCAGGATTTATTCACCAAAAATCATTGACACAATAATGCAACTTTTTGAAGGTGCACTTTTGGAAAATGACGAAAAAAAACCAATTTTAGAAATGATCTTATCAAAACTCGAAGCGCTACTCAATGATAATAAAACAGAAAACGATGCCAATTGAAAAAAATAACGCCGATAATCTCACTAAAAATAAAGAAAAAAAATGGCGAAAAACAAACCATCGGTGAAAACGAAAAACCCTAAACAAAAACTCTAATAAAATACGAAATAAAAAAGCCCCCAAAGAAAAATTGCTCCAATGCTAGTCTTGGCTGCCCGAGTAGGATTCGAACCTACGACCAAGTGATTAACAGTCACCTGCTCTACCGCTGAGCTATCGGGCATCGCTCACATTGCCCCTCTAATAAAAATCTGTAGCCGCAAATGTCAACATAACTATGTTATAATTTCTTTATGGCTCCTTATACCAAAGGACTCCACCATTTGGATTCCCACAAGGAAGCTATTGTGAGGTTCTACCCCCTAGACTCCCGCAAGGAAGTTGCTGTAAGGTTCCGCCCCACACACCCGCAAGGAGTTCGACTCCTTGACCTCTTTCTGCGGCCGAGCCCGGCGCATTCTGCATCGGGCTCGGCCGCAAGGATCAAATTTTTTCCTTTTAGTTACGCGCAACTCCTGTGCAATTTTGCATAGGAGTTGTGCATAAAAAATGCACATCTATTTTTCAGGCCCGCCCCACGGCGTAGCCGCGGGGCGGGCCTTTGGCCTCCTGCGGTTTGATCCAGTTTCATTGCCACTGGATAAAACCGCAACTCCAGGTCCAGGGGATGGATCCCCTGGCAAGGGGGTCCAAGGGGAAAGGATTCCCCCTTGCTCTGCGACCTTTATAAGCTTGCACTAATTATAATTTTTATATATTTTTACAAATCATTCCATGGACGAACACCTCAAAATTTGCATGGTTTCACCGGAGTTATCCCCTTTCGCGAAGGTGGGAGGGCTCGGGGACTGTGTCGCCTCCCTATCGAAATTTATCGCCCAGCTAGGCCACACGGTGAAAATCATCTTACCGAAATACGCTTCGATTATTCTTCCGCAGGGTATCATTGAGCATTTCCGACCCATGATAATCAACATGGGATACGGCACAGAATACGGCAAAATCTGGGAATACAGTGAAGGAAATTTGTCTATTTATTTCATCGAATTCGACCGCTATTTCAGTAGAGACGGCATTTATAGCGATATTTACGGCGACTATGGTGATAACCACGAGCGTTTCGCTTTTTTATCGCGGGCAGCGATCGATCTATGCTATCACTTGGAATGGATACCGGACGTATTTCACGGCCACGATTGGACGACGGGCCTCGTACCTGTTCTATTGGATACGGTCGAACGCAAGCGGCCGATGGGGCAATGCGGCAGTGTTTTTACGATTCACAATTTACAGCATCACGGTTACGCACCCCGATCGGTTTTAGATTTTCTAGGAATTCCGGGCCATGTGTTTCGTGGGGATGGAGTTGAAGCTTTTGGGCAGGTTAATATGATGAAAGCTGGGCTTTACTTCGCGTCAAAGTTGACGACGGTAAGCGAAACCTATTCCCGGGAAATTCAAACCCGTGAATTTGGATTTGGTTTAGATTCCGTTTTAAAATTTCGGGCTAGTGATTTAATCGGTATTCGCAATGGCATTGACGAAAACATATGGTCACCGGAGAGGGATTTATTTCTTCCGGCGGGATATTCAGCTAAGAATCTGAAGGGAAAAGCCATTTGCAAAAAAAAATTACAGGAATACTGCAATTTTGCGGTGGATAGGAAGGTACCCGTACTAGGGGTTGTATCCCGTTTATACGAACAGAAGGGGCTCGATATTTTTGCGAATATTCTACCGAATCTTTTACAAAATTTAGGGATTCAGGTTATTCTTTTGGGCAATGGGGAAAGCGATTTGGAGTTACGTTTTATTGGGATTGCGAAAAAGTACTACGAGTGCTGTTTTGTGCACATAGGGTTTCAGGAGGCGTTATCGCATTTGATAGAAGCGGGGGGAGATTTTTTTATTATGCCGAGTCGATTTGAGCCCTGCGGATTAAATCAGATGTATTCCATGCGTTACGGCACGCTTCCGATCGCGCGGGCCACCGGGGGTTTAAGAGATACGATTGAAAATTTTTCCGAAGAGAGTGGAATAGGAACGGGATTTTTATTTAAAGATTTGACGGATTCCGTGCTTTACGACGTGATACGTCGGGCCTGTGAGCTTTATCGTCGTACTCCTGAAGTGATTACGGCAATGCGTAAGCGGGCGATGGGTCAAAACTTTTCCTGGAGCACCTCTGCGAAACGGTACATCGACGTCTACCGTTGGACAAAAAAATAGTGAGCGTATGGGCAACCCCGTACGCTTGTTTTTTATTATTTCTTTTTCCTATAATTTGGGGGAGGTTTGCTCATTATTACGCAAACAAGCAACGTTCCCCAAAATAGATCATTCATTTCTTAACAGAATAGCCACTTCTTGTAAAAATGCCACATTTCCAAGTCTCGTTGCCATTTGCAAAGGCGTTTCGCCGTTTTTGTCTACCTCTCTCAAAAGACTGCCTTTCTCAAAAAACTGGCCAATTGTCCCGATGGTAATATTCCTTCGACCACTTCTAGAATTTCTGCTCCATCTGGAGACTCAACCACATAATGCAAAGGCGTTTTACCGTTTTGGTCTACCTCTCTTAAAAGACTGGCAAATTGTTCCGATGGTAATATTCCTCCGACCACTCCTAGGATTTCTGCTCCACCTGGAGACTCAACCGCATAATGCAAAGGCGTTTTACCATTTTTGTCCGCCTTTTTCAAAAGATTGGCAAATTGTCCCCATGGTAATATTCCTCCGACCACTCCTAGGATTTCTGCTCCATCTGGAGACTCAACCGCATAATGCAAAGATGTTTTACCACTTTTGTCCGCCTTTTTCAAAGCTCTGCTCAATTTCCTCGGCAATATTTTACCTAGCATCTTCAGAATCGCTATTCCATAAGGAGATGCTATCATATAATGCAAAGGCGTTGCGCCATTTCTATCCGCCCGTTTCAAAAGAGTGTGTAATTGTCCCGGTAATACTTCCTCTACTGCCAATAGGAACTCTTCTCCGTATTCAGAATTCACGGCATCATGCAAAGGCGTAGTTTTGTCGAATTCTCGCTGTGCCTTCAAAAGACTTAGTAACTGTCCCGGCAGCAATTTTCCAGCCACCGCTCTTAGACACGCTCCACCATAACTGGAGTTTGCCGCATCATGAAAAAGTATATGGCCATCTTCCCCCTCCGGTACCCACAAGAGATCGAATAGCCGATTCGGTAAATTGGTATACACGAGTTCTATCAATGCTGCTCCATTCAAAGAATCCGCTGCCATATGCAATGGTACATTGCCATTGAACGGATTTGGGGTTACCAAGAACATTTCCAATTGCTGCGGAAATAATTTTTGGACTATGATTTTTAGAAAATTTATTTCCGGATCTACACACTCCATCGCCCAATCAAAGGGCGTTTCTTCGTCGTTGTTGTTTATCATTAAGAGCTCCATTAATTGATCTTCCGATAAAATTACAGCTACGTTAAACATGAGCATTGCTCCCTCTGCAAACCACGCCGCCCAATGTAAAAGCGTGTTACCATCTTGATTTTGTCTTGCCAAAACGACCGGCCATTGATTTTCAGGGATTTGAAACAATGCAAGAACAATGTCTGCGGCCGAAGCATCCAAATCTTTTGCCAAATCAAGCAATCTTGCAATTAGCTCTTCATTTATTCTATCGCCCGCTTCATCTTCGCTTGGTAGAGACCTGAAGCAATCTCCGCTGGCGGCGAAAATTTGAAAGTTGTTTCCAAATAGCGCTAACAAACAACTTGTCATAACAATATTTTTATTTTTTTCTCATCATATTTCCTTTCCTAATATTTTATTAATTGACTAATATTTGCCGTAATAACTCACTACGTCAATCTGTATAATATTCATTAATAAAACATAAACAAGTCTTTTATGTAAAATATTTTTCTTTTTCTGAGTGAATATTTCAAATTCTCATAAAACAGGCATCAAAATATAACAAAGCGTCCCAATGCCGCAGCCGCAATTAATGATATGTATTTCAACTTTCGACCATACCTTAATATTTTATTCTATATTTATTATTTTTTAATATTTATATCGATATGGAGAAAAATTTTCCCACAGCTTACAAATATTCTACATTACAGACCAGCATGGCCCGGGATTTTTCCTACAAAATAGCTCGGGATTTCTCCCAATAAACATTCCCGCCCAATGTAGCGCGACGTCTACCACTTGATAAAAAATGTTAAAAATAAGAACAAAACACACCCCTTCCTTTGCTTGAGGAGTCCAAGGAATGATTAGTTTAAATCCAAGGAGATCACTTTTTTTCCAGCGGCGGAATGATTGTCCCCGGTTTGAGGCCGAAAGATTTGCCCTCGAAAACCTTCCTTCCAATATCGACTAACCGCGGATCATCCGTAAATCCTTCGCATCTTCCCAAACCTGGAATATCGCAGGATATCAGGTCTTCCCAATCAATTTCCTCAATATCTTCCGTACTGAGAAAAACATATCCTTTTTCAAGAATAAGTGGTTTCGGTTCTGCGATCTCTGCCGACATATCCCCAATTCTTACGCTCACTTCTCCCCGTTCTCCGATCCATACGATCTCCACAGGGAATTCCTTTACATTGATACTATTTATATTTTCAGCTACATCACTCATTTATTTCCTTTCTTTTTATAATCCTTTGAACATCATTGTTTTTTATAATCAAAAATCAACGGTTTAATTTTGTACAATTTCTGCAGAAAGGCCATTAAAATTACACATAAATTCGCGTTCACACCAAAAATTTACACTACTTCCACCAGAATTTTCTTTGAATAAATGACAACAATATGGCACCATAATACGAGCGACTGGAACTTCGAAATGATGAGTATCTGTACCGGGCCCAACACACCACTCAATAGGCCCACCTATCGCTGCAGATTCTGCAATTTGATGAGCTATGGTAGCGGTACCTTGCATTCTTTGTTGAGCATAATCTGATTGCGTCTGACTTACTCTCTCAAAATTGACGACACGATCAATTGTACAAGTTGAAGTCTCTGGATTTTTTCCAGGGAAATCAATTTTATCCAACGCAACTGCTACAAATGCTTTATGCATAGCAACTGTTTTAGCATATTTTTCTTGATTTCCTCCGTAAAATTTCTCGCAAACTTTTTCGAATTTTGCTTTCATCTCTTCCAACGAAAATGTTTTTGCCGGACCTGAATTGCGTATTTCGTATGCAGGAAATTCATCAAATAATTCTCTACCCATTACTTTTATCGCTGCCTTTCGATCTTCTCCGTCTAGTTTGTTAACCCATTCAGGATAAATTCCTTTTTTCAAGTTTGCTCTTTGGGTATGATTCAACGGCGCTCTTGCTTGTTTTCTGTCTTCCTTATTCAACCCTCTATACCACGCAGGCATTTCACGCCCCCAAAGACTTGATTCTTCCGGATTTTGACGTTGCGTTAGCCAATGATATCGCATCGCTTGACTTTGCCTGCATTCACTTGATCCTATTTGCTTCTCAAGAAAATCTTTCATTATACGATAATCCCCGCCACTTTTTCTCATAATTTGCGATAATTCGTTAACTGCAGTCTCCATTGCTTTTGCTTCAGCTTCAATTGTTTGAGTTAATTTAAAACTACCATCGCTATTTCTTTCTGGCTTTGTAATCTTTGCTGGCAACTTTTCATCGATCTTCGCTTGGTAAAGCTTTACCATATTTGCGCATACGGCAATTGCGAATTCTGCCTTGTCTCCTCCTTCGATCATCTGTTGCGCGTAAGTTTGGATATAGGCTTGCTGCTTGAGGGTGCATGATTGAAACCCAGGTACTTTTTTTATTTCTTCAAATGCATTCATAAACATCGCATGTACCAATTCACGTTTTTCCTTATATTTTTGCGCTTCGACCAAAGCCTTTTCCAAATCTTGTTTTACCGTTTCATTTGCTATCTCAATTAGCTTTTGTCCATTGGCTTGTGTCTCAAAAAGAGCGATCGTTTCTTCCGGATATTTTTTCAATATTGCAAATACAGTATCTAAGAATTTCTTATTACCAGATTGTGCCGCTGAATGTAATGGCGCAAAACCGGATGAATCTGGTATTTCTAAATACTCCATTAATTGCTCTTTCGACAACACTCTATTCAGCGCCAAGAGAAGGCTTACTCCTTCATCTCTAGAACCCACTGCACCTTTTATAAGTCCTATTAATTGATCTTTTGGCAATTTTCTAGCCACCGCCTTTAGGAAGCCTCCCATATTTGGACCCTTAAGTACCGCATGTAAAAGCATTTCATCGGCTCCATATGGCATTTTTAGGACCTTGAGCAATTTCTCTTCTGACAATCTTTTAGCCAACGCCTCCAGGAACGCTCCTCCATGTTTAGACTCAGCTGCCAAATGCAAGGGCGTTTTTTGCTCATTGTCTCCTGCTTCTAAAAGACTTAAAAGTTGTTCTTCTGTCAATTTTGCAGCCGCTGCTTCTAGGAATGCTCCCCCTCCTTCATTCCAAGACCCTGCCGCTAAATGTAAGGGCGTTTTTTTCCCATTGTCTCCTGCTTTTAAAAAACCTAAAAGTTGTTCTTCTGTCAATTTTCCAACCACTGCTTCTAGGAATACTCCTCCATGTTTAGACCATGCCGCCCAATGCAAGGGCGTTTTTTGCTCATTGTCTTCTGCTTTTAAAAGACCTAAAAGTTGTTCTTCTGTCAATTTTGCAGCTACCGCTTCTAGGAATGCTCCCCCTCCTTCATTCCAAGACCCTGCCGCTAAATGTAAGGGCGTTTTTTTCCCATTGTCTCCTGCTTTTAAAAAACCCAAAAGTTGTTCTTCTGTCAATTTTCCAGCCACTGCTTCTAGGAATACTCCTCCATGTTTAGACCATGCCACCCAATGCAAGGGTGTTTTTTGCCCATCGTCTTTTATTTCTAAAAGACCTAAAAGTTGTTCTTCTGTCAATTTTGCAGCTACCGCCTTTAGAAATCCTATTGGATTTGGCCCATTAAACACCGTCCGTAAAAACATTTCACCGGATTTACTTGGCATTTTTAGGACCTCGAGCAATTTCTCTTCTGACAATCTTTTAGCCACTGCTTTTAGGAATGCTCCTCCATTTTCAGACCCTGCCGCCCAATGCAAGGGTGTTTTTTGCTCATTGTCTTCTGCTTTTAAAAGACCTAAAAGTTGTTCTTCTGTCAATTTTCCAGCTACCGCTTCTAGGAATACTCCTCCATGTTTATCATCTGCTGCCCAATGCAAGAACTGGCAGCCTCCGACCTTTCTCTTAAGAACGTCTGGTAATAAATCCGAAGGAATTTTTTCGAGCACATCATTTACTGATTTAGTTGTAATTTTTGTCTTTTTGAGCAATTTCGACAAATTTTCGTAGTGTTTTCCAATTTCCTTCCCTTTTTGCATTCGTTTTTTCCTATCGATATCTTCTTG
>JAIRLD010000085.1 GCA_031259665.1 Puniceicoccales bacterium
GGTCGGTGCTAGGGATAGTAAAACGATTACGGGGGATCGAGCTCTTTTAGGGATCGAAAAAAAGATTCGTGCAATTGGAGGCGTGATCATAGAAATCATGACCCTTTCCATGGCGAAGTACAATGAGCTTTATGGACGTTTCGGGAATAATTTAAATCGGTTATTGGGTTGGATGCATGCCTGTTCCCTGAAGAATGCGTTAAAACGGCGCTACGTAGCGGAGGGGCTTTTGGATCAATTTTCCAAAACGCCGATTGTACAAGGGTTCATCAAGCGTGATTTCCCGGATTTTAATCTACGCATGCAAACTAAAGCGGAAAGTGATCCCATCGTTGCAACGGCATCGATCGTTGCACGGGCGGAGTATGTACGTCAGATTGAGAAGCTTTCGGAATTAGCAGAGATACCGCTACCGAAGGGTGCGGGAAGCCCGGTTATTGAAGTGGGCAGAAAGATTTTCGAGAAAGAAGGTGCCGAAGGATTAGCAAAGTATAGCAAAAAGCACTTTAAAACATTTAGAGAAATCACAGGTGAAAGGGAAAAAGAAGAAGACCGGCAAGAAGTTTCAGAATAAGATATTGCGGAAAAAATATTTCAAAAAAGCTTGACAGTGGATGTTTAGTCTGATTTATCGGTTTCTGTTATGTTAAGAAGTATAAAAATAGTAGTTGGGAGTGCTTTTTTAGTGCTTGGGTGTGTCTACGGAGTAGAAAATGATGTGCCCAAGGAAATTTATTTAAAAACATTGATGTCAATGACGATATAACAAATGAAATGTTTCAAGCAGTTGATAATAACGGTTTTAATTTGTCAGAGCTTATGTCATTCTTGAATCAATGGGCAAATCCTGGAGCTAGAGACGAAGAAGAGAAGACATTGTTACATCATTACCTTACCCCGAAGGCATTGCGTTATCTATTAAGGTTGAGAATAATTGATCCTAATGCGCAAAATATTGATGGTAATACACCATTGCATGAAGCAGCAGATTTAACAACAGTTCGAGCATTAATTCGAGCAGGCGCCAACCCTTTTATAACGAATAATGCGGGCCAAACACCTAGAGAAATCTTTGAGGAACTTAATAATCCCGAGTATGCAAATCTTATTGCTTTTCTTCGAAATGCAGAAAATGCTGTTTTCTGAAAGATATAAAACTCAATGGAATAAAAAAAGCTTGCTAGCCAGTAAAGTTCTGAAAAGTTCTAAAAAATAGAGAAAATCCTTCCTGAGGAAGGATTTTTTTATTGATAAAATCGATCTTCTAGATTTTTTGGGGAAAGCTCGATAAATGGTATGGTATGGATTTTCTAAGAATTAAACAATGATGAAGGCAGAAAATGATCCCGTCATTGCGACAGCATCGGTCGTCACACGGGTCAATATAGGCGAAATAAAAAGAGAAAAAGCACCTAAAATAATATGTAGCATAAAATGAATTAAGTCAATTTTTAGTGTAAACTTGACAAATTGAGTTTTTTTAGTCAAATAACTCACGATATGTTTGGGAATAAAAATATAATCGTTGGGAGTGTCTTTTTGACATTCGGGTTATTAGGAGATCATATTTACGGTGCAGAGTCTGCTGTCTTTGTCGATGTATCCGATGCATCGGAGAAAATTTCTCAAGAAGAAGATTTATGGGACTACATAGAAAATGCGGAAGGTTTAGATGGTGTTGTGGGAATTGCGAAACGTATCCGATCGGGTGCCGATTTTACTAGCAAACGTGAAGGAGGAAAAACCCTGTTATACAGGAGTTGTTGTCCGGAAGTTTTTGCAACACTGCTTTGCCTACCCGGTATAGATGTTAATGATCAGGACGATGAAGGCAATACGATTTTGCATTATATGATTCTCTGCTTTATAGATTGTCTTAATAGTTCATGCATTGGATTCCAAGAAGAGATAGAAATGTTACTTGCTTGTGGCGCGAATCCTTGTTTAAAGAATACGGATGGTAAGGTAGCGTGCCAATTTTTGGAAGAATGGCGGGATGAAGAAAGAGGATTGCCAATAAAAGATAAAAGTGCAGATTCGGAGACTTTGCTGGAGGGGTGCGAGAAAGCGATTCAAATACTCCGTACCGCGGAAGCAAAATGGACTGAAACTCATGCCCAGCAAGCCGTAGAGTAGAAATTTGGCTTCAGCGATGGGAAACAAAAGGTTCTTCTAAGTGTAGGGGAATCTTTTTTTATTCGAACGTTTTACGCCAGTTCATTGGCACCGCGCAATATTAGCGCTCGGTGAACGGCGAAATATGTAAGCAGGAAAAAAAGAGCCGGAAAAAGTTTCTGAAAATTAAAAAAAACTTGACAGAGGTCGTTTTGTTGAACTTATCTCTTCTCATTATGTTAAAGAAGATGAAAATATCGCTGAGGAGTGCTATTTTGACACTCTGTTTTTTGAGTAATAGCGTTTCTGGTTCGAATGGGTTTGACTTAAAAACTTTATGGGAACTATGTAAAAACGGAATTTTGACTGATGCTGAAGTACAAGCATTCCTAACTGGAATACGGAAAAACAGGAAACAGCTTGTTGATATACTTCAAGAATTTTTGGAAGAAGAAGCTGCAGATGGGGTATCCTCAGGAGGGGAAACTGAAGGAGATGAGATTCTGGTCGAAGTACGCGAAGTACGGAGACTCATCGCAGCGACTAGAGCACCTAGGGGGAGTGGGGACAATCCCCCTAGGCTGTGACACATTTTTCTTGCGACGGGAGGTATTTGTTTTCTAGTTTTATCCGTGGTAATTCCTCAGGAGATCGTGACTCTCGTTGGTGATTTGGTGCGACGGGTCGATTTGCTCGTCGCTTTTACGGATGTCGACGGAAAAAAACAAGCCATAGCCACCCTGGAACAAAAAATATCCGAAGCGAAATTTTGGAATAATCCGGATGAAGCTCGGGAAATTATGCAACAACTTAGTGCGCTCAAAGGAGCCATTGAAGTCGTGATCACGTTGAGAAATAAAATTCTTGAGCTCGATTCGTTCATGGCGTTGCTGCGCGAAGAGGATGACGAATCACTACTCGTAGATTTTAAGAAAGATGTTAACAAACTTTCGCAAGAACTGGATAATCGCGAAATTACCTTATTCCTGTCAGGAAAACATGATCGTTGCAATGCGATTTTAACGATTCATACGGGGGCGGGTGGGACGGAGTCCTGCGATTGGGCGGACATGTTGCTGCGGATGTATCTGCATTGGACGGAGTGTCGGGGATTTGGCGTGGAAATCCAAGACATTCAACCGGGCGAAGAGGCTGGAATTAGTCGCGCGACGATTCGTATTACCGGGCAAAATGCCTACGGTTACGCGAAGTCGGAACGCGGGGTCCATCGTTTGGTGCGAATTAGTCCATTTGATGCGAATAAGCGGCGGCATACCTCATTTTGTGCGGTGGATGTCATTGCGGAAATTGAGGACGACGATGAAATTGAGATCCGCGACGATGAAATTCGCATCGATACCTATCGTTCGAGCGGTAAAGGTGGTCAACATGTGAATAAGACGGAATCGGCGATTCGCATTACTCATTTACCGACGGGCATCGTCGTAACTTGCCAAAATGAGCGTTCGCAGTACAAGAATAAGGACTTTGCAATGAAAACGTTACGTTCCCGTTTAAGGGAAAAAATGGAAGATGAGAAACGTAGTGAAATGGAAAAATTCTACGGCGAAAAGGGTGAAATGGGCTGGGGATACCAGATTCGCAGCTATGTCTTGCAGCCGTACCAGATGGTAAAAGATTTACGGACGGGTATCGAGAACGGCGATGTGATGAGCGTCTTGAATGGCGATATTGATTTTTTCATCAACGGGTGGTTGCGGGCCGGATGTCCGAAGGCACGGCAGCGTCATACTCGGCTGAATAAATGAGAAATGGGCGTCCTGGAGGCGATATGTTCCACGTGGAACAATGAATATTACACGAATGGCGAAATGAGATGGCTTGAATAAAAGGGAAAAGGGCTTGGGAGGATTAAATAAAAATCATTCCCCCAAGCTTGATTGGATTGTTTGTTGAAGGGGATGACCTTTGCAAGGAGAAAAAGAGGGTGCCATTAAGAAGACCAGGAAAAAAAGTAGGCTGTCCATCGGCGAAATGGTAACTATGACAGGCAAAAGTGTTTTTCCAATGGCACAACGGGAGGAAAAATCGGGGTTCCTGTTGATCGATTCCACACCCCTCCCGGT
>JAIRLD010000029.1 GCA_031259665.1 Puniceicoccales bacterium
GCGGATTGATCCAGTGGCGTTGCCACTGGATCAATCCGCAGGTGCCAGGCCAGTATTTTTAAAAGCACTCTTTAGCGGCAGAACATGCGAAGATTTCGCATGCTTTGCCGATAAGAAAAGTCAAAGAAAAATCAACTTAGGCGCAATCCCTGTGCAAAATTACACAGGGATTGCGCCTAACGAAAAGAAAAAAACTTGACCCTTGCGGCCGAGCCCGGCGCGGAACGCGCCGGGCTCGGCCGCCAAAGGAGGTCAAGGAGTCCATGACTCCTTGCGGGGTGTGGGGCGGAGCCCCACAACAACTTCCTTGCGGGAGTCCAGAGGGCTCCGCCCTCTGGGCAGCCCCATATTAATTCCCGCGCAACGTAAGGGCTGTGATGCAGAGAATGCCAAATGTAGCCGTGACATAGGCGATAATTACGCGGGAATCAAAGATACCGCGACAAAAATCTTCGAGTTGGAAGAATACGTTCCAATTGGAGTAGAGTGTTTCGAATATTTCGCTCCATCCAGAAGCGATGGTCGACGCCTGTTTGAATAGTTGTCCCAGGACTAGAAACAAAAAAATACCAACCGTAGTGGCAGCCATGGATGTGGCGGGCATTTTAGCGTGTGCGCTCACCCACAATCCGAATGCAATGACGACACCACCTAACAAATTCACAAAGCACCAACCACCCCAGCGAACTTGTGTTGTGACGAGGTTGGTAGACTGCGCCAGGGTTACGGAGCAACTTTGGGCAATTTCTGGAAAATAAATGACGATGGTCCACAGGGCCAAATGGACACAATATATTGCTATGAACTTACTAAAGACGATTAAAAAGCTATTGACGGGCAATACGAGTAAGGAATCGAATCGTTTTTCTGTTTTTTCGGAAACGATTGCCTTTGTTGTCAGGATGGGAATAATCAATAGGAGGGGTAACCAAACTGATTTAAACAATTGGATCATGAGGGGGTCTTCCTGTTGAAAATCGGCATAAACTTTCAGCGAGATAAAAAAAAGGATTCCCATTAGCGAGAAAAACAGGGCACAAACGGCGTAGAAGAAGGGAGATACGAAGAAACACTGAAATTCGTATCCGATTAAAATTTTCAATTGGCGCATATTTTTGATTGGGCATAACAGTTTTCAATTGGACTTCAATTGGAAATTTAGTTTTTAGAAGGCAATAAGATATAATTTCCTCAACGGTCAGAAATTTTTCAATGAGTTTTCCCATTCGGTTTGTTCGAATTTTCCGATGGATAGGGAATATCGGACTTTAACCTTCGCGATACCCATGGGTGGCTCCGACCGCATCCCGGAGAAATGATCTTCGCCGAAGAAAATATGCAGATAAATGGTAGAACATTAAACTTGCTCAAACGATATAAAACGATACTTACGGGGATGTTATGGTGAAAGTTACGATATCGGATGTTTGGGCGCGTGAGATCATTGATTCCCGGGGAAATCCAACCGTAGAGGTTGATATTATTTTGTCCGATGGAACGATGGGACGGGCAGCGGTCCCTTCGGGGGCGAGTACGGGTGGACGGGAAGCTGTGGAGCTTCGCGATCAGAATGTGCTCCACGAATTTGAAAATATCGATCCTAAAAAGCGTTTTTATGGTCGTGGCGTTTTAGGGGCGATTCGCAATGTAACGGAACGTATTGCGCCGGCGGTTACGGGACTAGATCCCTTCGACCAGGCGGGGCTCGATATGCTCATGCTAACCCTCGACGGCACGGAAAATAAACGTGAACTCGGTGCCAATGCCATTCTAGCGGTTTCGCTAGCGACAGCGAAGGCGGCAGCAAATTATTTAAAAATTCCGCTTTATCGCTACCTGGGCGGTGTCAATGCACGGGTACTACCGGTTCCGATGATGAATGTACTCAATGGCGGTGCGCACTCCGATGCGCCGGTCGATATCCAGGAATTTATGATCGTTCCGCATCATGCGAATACTTTACGGGAATCCGTACGCATGGGTGCCGAAACGTTTCACGCCCTAAAAGCGGTCCTAAAAGATCGCAAGTTATCGACGGCTGTAGGCGACGAAGGTGGATTTGCGCCGGATTTAGATTCCAATGAGGATGCGTTGAAATTAATCGTAGAGGCGATCGAAAAGGCAGGGTACAAACCCGGTGAAGATATTTCCATTGCGCTCGATGTTGCAGCATCGGAATTTTTTGAAAAGGAGGAAAATTTATACACCTTTAAGAAATCCGATCAATCCAAGCATAGGGCATCGGAGCTGATTGATTGGTACGAGGAGCTGATTGGGAAGTATCCCATTCGTTCCATTGAGGACGGTCTCGACGAGGACGATTGGAGTGGCTGGGCGGAGCTAACGGCCCGTTTAGGAGACCAAGTCCAACTCGTCGGCGACGATCTATTTGTAACCAACTCGGAATATTTAGCGCAGGGCATTGAGCAGGATACGGCCAATGCGATCCTGATTAAAGTGAACCAAATTGGCACCCTAACGGAGACGCTCGATTGCATCGAACTGGCGAAAACGGCGGGTTACAAGGGGATTGTTTCCCACCGTTCCGGTGAAACGGAGGATACGACCATTGCGGACATTGCCGTGGCGACCAATATAGGACAAATCAAGACCGGTTCGATGAGCCGTACCGATCGCGTTTGCAAGTACAACCGGTTGATGCGTATCGAAGAGGTATTGGGCGATAGTGCTATTTTTGCGGGAAATATTTAAAATTTCTCCAGTAATTTTCAGTGGTGAAATTATAATTTTCCGGAAATTGGGCTCCGTAAGGAAGAAAAATGGATGAATCCCAGTGGGGGTACTTTTGACGTCTCTTTTTTGGGAGGGTGTACTCTTTTAGTTTTTTTGTTTGTACTCTTTTTTTATTTTATTTTTAAATATTTTTCTTGACAGGGATCATTTTTTCGAAACATAGTCAGAATCATGAATCGATATAATGGACCATCTTCTGTGGATTTTGGTGTGCCAGCGAGCGGTACGGGCGTAACCCATTTTATTAAGGCCACTTCAGATGTGGGCTTTAGGACGATGCTATCTAATCCTGCGATTGCGGAAGCGCTCATCAATGAATTATTTAAGAGTATCCATCTGGCTCCCATCCGCATCACCGATGAGGGACGATTGGAAATGCCGCTCCAGGAACACGGTTCCTTTACAGGCGTGGATCATCATGCGATTACGACCAAGCGGGAACACATCATCATCGAGATGCAGATGATCCGCCACGACAATTTCGACAAGCGGGTGTTGTTCCACGCCGCTTCGACCTTCGCCCATCAGAAATTTGAAGATGGCGAGTGGGCTCTGCAGATTAAAGATGTCTATACCATCCAGTTTGTTGACTACTTCACCCAGGGCAGTGGTCCCATAAAATATTATGAAGCGATCAATAGGCTTTCGTTAAAAGCGGGACAAGATGGCCAACTCCTCCCGTACGAAACGCTCCCAGGCATCCGCTTGATTCAAGTGGAACTGAACGGAGAAGGCATCCGGGACATTAAATTTCCTGTACAGAGAGAATTAACGGAGTTGGAATGGTGGTGGTATATTATAAAATACTCCAATCAATTTGACCCGGATGAAGTCGAGCGTTGCAAAAAACTTGGGTTATCGGAGCGCATGGAACAGGCCCTTCGCCAATTGGAATATGTCGGTCTAGACCCCAAGAAACGGGAAGCGTATGCCAAAGAAATCACTGAAATAGATACCTACGACGACGAACTGAGGCGCATGAAATTGAGAGGTTTACTTGCTGGATTTATTGATTTTCAGAAAATATCTTCAACAATAGTACAAGAAATCCAAAATTGGGGAAAATTATTTCCGCGGAGTCTCGTGGAGGGGATAGGAAATCGCTACATTGGAGAAGGAAAAATTTCGAAAGAGCAGTTGGGGCATTTTGTTAAACTTCTCGCGGAAAATGGAGTTCTTTCCGACTAGTATTGGGAATTTCCACCGATGCCTAGCTCTCGAAACCCGTGAAAGGAAAAGGGCCTTCTTTAACCAACAAAGTCAGGACTGAGTCGGGCTGTTGTTTTGCGTTTCTATTGGTGCTGGTAAGAAATGCGTATAATTTATTCTTTCTTCGATTGGGCGAGTTCATTTTTTTCGTCAAATTTTTGCTCGATGAAAGCCGAAACGAGGCGTATATTATCCTCTAGGGAGCGATTATGCGTCCAGATACGAATGACACCCTTCGGTTCTTTGAGCGGAGCAAATGAAGAAGCTTTATCCAAGGTATCGCGCCGCAGTGGGTCATCCACTTCTTTTTCTTCGTTTAGGCGAAAGTCAATTTTTGCCCGAGCACTTGCGTTAAACCAAAATTTTAAGTCCGCTTCCGGAAACGTCTTCGTCCCACAGGTACGCCCCTCCGCGATGAGTCCTCTAAAACCATCGGTTACGACGAAATCAAGCACCTTTCGGGCCACTTTTAGACAAAAATTATGGACCGATTCGAATTGACTCGAATAGAGGGCAACCGTAGCATTCAATTGATCGGAGCGCAGTTCCTTATCCGATAAAATTTCGCCATCGACGATAAAACAGGCATGACGATTCCTAACGGTAACCTTCCAACTGACAGTCTTAAGAAAATCTTCAATTTTTCGTTCGTTTTCAGGTTTAGGATCCAGTTTATGTTTGAGAAGAACGTGGGAAACGGTTCGGTAAAGGGCACCCGATTCCAGGTAAATAAGATTAATTTTTTCCGCTAAACTTTTCGTAATGGGTGATTTTTTTGCAGCGGAACCGCCATCGATAGTGATCAATATGGTTGCATTTCCTTTTGATTTTTTACGGGGATTTTTTTTGATTTTCTTAGAAGTAGCACTTTTTTTAATAGCTTTCGCTTCATTCGATTGCTTTCCTTTATTGTCCGTTTTAGCGGGGAATTTGGCTGGTAACTGGGCAGTTGTCGCCGCAATTAATGCACTATCTATCCCTATAACGAGTCCACCCACACAAAGGATTAATTGTAATTTTTTTGCATTCATTCTGGGTGTAATTTAGTGATTAATTTTCAAATGTCAATTTTATATGTAATTTTTTATGCATAGTTTTCATATATGGTGGATTATTTCTTTATTTGGTTTCGTTGGGAGATGAATAGCTTGTAATTTTCCATTTCGTTTTATTTTTTAATATTTTTCTTGATAGGAGCTGTTTTTCAAAACGTACTGAAAATCATGAACCAAATAGACCACCCTTTGAGGGATTTGATACGTCGGTGAATGATACGGGAATAACTCACGTTATTAAAGCTACTTCGAATGTGGGTTTTAAGGCGATGTTATCCGATCCCGAGATCGCGGAAGCGCTCATCAATGAATTATTTAAGAGTATCCATCTGGCTCCCATCCGCATTGCCGATGAGGGACGACTGGAAGTTCCTTTGCAGGGCCACGGTTCCTTTGCGGCCATGGATTATCATGCGATTACAACTAAGCGAGAGCACATCATCATCGAAATGTAGATGATCCGCCACGATAATTTCGATAAACGGGTGTTGTTTTATGCCGCTTCAACCTTCGCCAATCAGGAATTCGAAGGTGGCGAATAGGCGCCCCAAATTAAAGATGTTTACATCATCCAATTTGTTGATTACTTCACGCAGGGTAGTAACCCTATAAAATATTATGAAATAGTCAATAAACTTTCGTTAAAAGTTAAACAAGACGGCCAGCTTCTTCTTTACGAAAGAATCTCGGGTATTTATTTGATTCAGGTGGAGTTGAAAGGCGAGGGCATTCGGGATATTAAATTCCCCGTGCAGGGAGAATTGACGGAGTTGGAGTGGTGGTGGTATGTTATAAAATACTCCAACCAATTCGATTCGGATGAGATTGAACGCTGTAAAAACTCGGCCTACCGGAACGGATGGAACAGGCCCTTTGCCAATTGGAGTATGTCGACTTAGATCCCAAGAAACGGGAAGCGTATACCACAGAAGTCACTGAAATAGATACCTACGACGATGAACTGAAGCGTATCGCGTTAGAAGGTGAATTGAAAGGTTTGCTCGACGGATTTATCGATTTTCAAAAGATACCTCCGACGGCAGCGAAACGAATTAAAGAAACGGAAAAATTACTCCCGCGAAGTCTTGTGGAAGAAGTAGGGAGTCACTACATCAACGAGGGGAAAATTTCGCAGGAGCAGCTGAAACATTTTATTGAACTTCTCAGAGAAAATGGAATTCTGGCCATTGATTGATGATTCTTATCTCCTCGATCGCACGGTTGTGTCGGGGAATTTTATGACGTTTAAATACTTACGACGACACTGCGGCTGCAGGAGGGAATGAATCGATTCAAATTGTTAAATTACTGCTCGCGCATGGCGCGAAGTGGTAATGCTTTGTTTGAGTGAAGTGGCTTTGGCCTAATTATTGTTGAAATTACTAGAAAAATTTCCGCAGAAGGAATGGGGCAAAATTTTCTAGTCGATAAGAATATCGTTTTTAAATCCTTACTTTTTATATATTCAGGAGTGTAGATTGATGTCGATTATTTCCGAGTTAGTACCCCTTTCCAAAGGGCAAACCCAATTATTGTTGAAATTGCTAGAAAAATTTCCGCGGAAAAGGTGGGGGCAAAATTTTTTGATCGATAAGAATATCGTCTTTAAATCGTTACAGTTGGCGCAATTGTTGCCCGGTGAAAATGTTATCGAAATTGGTCCCGGGTTAGGTTCATTGACACGGGCGTTGTTAGGCGCTAATGGTTGCGTTTTTGCCATTGAATGCGACGAAATATTATGTAAATTTTTAAGGGATGCGTTGGGCCATATACCTCGTTTCCATCTCACTATGGGGGATGCCGTTGGACGACCGTTGGACGGATTTGAAGGGGGTGAGCCTTTTAAAATAGTTGCCAATTTGCCGTATAGCATATCGACGCCGTGGCTGAGCGCCGTTCTCGAGCAGCCGCATTTACCATCTTCGATGACGCTCATGCTACAGAAGGAGACGACGGCGCGTTTTCTATCAGATCCAGGATCGAAGCAGTGGTCAGCCATTTCGATTTTTCTGCAGGCTGCCTACGCTTGTAGGGGAACTTTTCCAGTTGCGCGCACGAGTTTTTGGCCGGTACCGACGGTCGATTCGGTTTTAATCCATCTCGAACGTCTTGCAATTCCGCGGGCATTTCGTAGGGAGACGAAGTTTTTAATTCGGGAAATTTTTACACAACGGCGCAAGCAGATGAGAGTTTTGGTCAAGCTATTTTGTCCGCAATTTTTTAATGGAGTTACGGAATTACTTTTACGGAATGATCTCGATCCATCGCTTCGTCCCGAGCGAATACCATTACAATTTTGGTATGATTTTGACGATTTTTTATCTAAGCAGATGTAGAGTGATAATGGGATTGGATATTTTTTCGGTGAGATCGATGGTGGGGGAAAATTTTTATGGGATTATTTTGAAAAATCGCTTGACAATTTGAAATTAAATCACTTTCTAAAGGGAAAGATTTTTGATTATGCAAAAGACGAACAGGTCCATTGCCAAACGTTTCAAGGTAACTGCTTCTGGGAAAGTGTTACGGCGTACGGGTGGTTTTCGCCATTTTTTGAGGAGTAAGACGGTTAAGCAACGCCGATCTGCGAGGCATGACAAATCAGTTTCCGCTGGTTTTTCCAAGCAGGTATTAAGGGCGATTGCGGTTGGTTTATGATTGGGTAATGAATTTTCTGGCTTATGGATAAGGAATTGAGTGATCTTTAGTCAGAGATATTTAAGGAGGAAGTATGCCGAGAGTTGTTAATGCAGTTGCGACGAAGAAGCGCAGGAAGCGGTTATTAAAGAGGGCGCGTGGGTATTTTGGGAATAAGTCGCGTCTTTTCAGGTATGCGCGGGAGGAGGTGCGTCGAGCGGATGCCTTTGCCTATCGGGATCGGAAACGGAAGAAGACATCTATGCGGCAGCTTTGGATTATCAGGATTAATGCGGCTTGCCGTGGGTTAGGGGTGGCCTACTGTCGGTTTATCGACGCCATCAACAAGTTAGGGATTCGTCTTGATCGTCGTGCGCTGAGTGAATTGGCGATTCAAGATCTTCAGGCGTTTGAAACGATTGTTAATCGGGCGAAGGCTTTATTGGGGTAGGTCTTTTTTGATTTTGTTTTCACGACATAGGGGGTATATTTGGTATTATGTTATAGTTCTGGTGAAGGTGTATAGAGTGGGAGGGAGAGATTTTTTCGCATTCATTCTAAAAAGCGATAGATTTCTTTATATTTATTTAAAAAATTGTAACTATTTCCGAGGTTCCGGTCGACGTGAGGGGAGTTGTGTTTTACTGTTCTGAAATATTTTCGCGGGAACATAGGGAGCGAGATAGGGTCTCTTTTGTGTATTCATGGTTTCGATGGGTGCGAGAGTCTTTGTTTTCCTGCCCTAAAAGATTTCCATTGTGGGGTTTTTCATCGCTTTTCAAAATTCCGGTAAGCCACAGATTGAGTAAGTTACAGAGGGAAGAGTTGATTTTTATATAATTACTTCATATATTTATTTTAAGAATCGTGGTCATTTCCTGATTCCAATCGGAGTAGTCGAGGCTGAGTTTCTATTATTCTAAGCATTTTTGCGAGGACATAAGGATCGGGAAGGGGTCCATTTTTTATATTCGTTTTGAGAATAATAGGGCGTTTCTGCGGCTTCATTGGGTGTAATGATTGTTCGAAGTATATCGGCATGATTCCCGAGGTCATACGTCATAGGGATAAGAGCGTGATTTGAGGGTTCGCGGTGGTGAATTGAGAGACAATAAATGGGTTTTTGATGGCATCGAAGCTCCTCATCTCTAACGAGCGTAATTTGATTGCTGTCGAAAATATAGTATTGTCCGTTGTTTCTAGGAACACAAATCAGACTTCCCGGAGGCAATGCAAGGCGATTGCGAATGCGATCGACGAATACGAGGTTACTGTAGGAGTAGATACGAATGTGTGGGTGAATGATTTTTGCGATACGCGCAAACATTAGAGTCGAGCGAATTCCAAGTAATTTCCCGGGGCCTTCACAAAAAATAATTTCGCTGTAATGAAAATTATTTAAAAATGTCGAAAGAACGGAAAAAAATCCCGCTAGAGTATCATTTCCCGATGAAGAAAAAGTAGTAAATTGATTTCCTTCGAGGATCCCTACCTGGTGTAGGATCGTTGATGTGTCAATCACAAGCAATACCATGCCCCAAAAGATCGGAAAAAAGTAGACGAAGACAATAAAAATTTTCATAAAAACATCCAGTTTAACCCACGGATATGCTTATTAGGGTGATATGTTTCATTATTTGCTTGACAGAGGCTTTGTTTTGTAATAAGCAATCCCTGGAAGGTGGAAAAGGATCCGAGAGATAAAATTGTGTTTGTGTGTACCGGTAATACGTGTCGTAGTGTAATGGCGCATGTCTTTTTAGAGAGCCAGATCCGAGATATTCCGGAAATTGCGCATTATACGGTGACGAGTGCCGGGTTATCGGTTCGGGAAGGTCAGGGAAGTTCGTCGGAGGTAAAAGCGATTGTTCAGGCGAAGGGGCTTTCGGTGGAAAATCATCGCGCGCGGCCGTTAACGCAGGCGATGGTCGATCAGGCGGCGGCGATTGTCTGCGCAACGGAAGTTCATGAGAAATTTTTAAAAAAAAGTTTTGTCAATTTACCGAAAGTTTGCACTTCTTTTCTGAAGTTTGGGGGCGATATCGCTGATCCCTACGCTGGAGGCTCAAAAACTTATGAGAAGATTGCTGTCGAAATTGAGCAAAAATTACCATTAATTATTGAATTTTTAAGGAAGGAATTAAATGATCATTAGCCTAGGATTAGATCACCGCGCCGTTCATTTGCGCGATTTTATTATCGAGCGCCTTGAAGCGATTGAATTTGAGGTTCTTGACCGTGGTGCGAGTGATGCAACGCCGGTTGATTATCCCGATATTGCTAAAAAAGTTGCCAAAGATATCAAGACGATGAAGGCAAATTTTGGTATCCTCGGTTGTCGAACGGGTATTGGTATGTCGATTGCGGCCAATAAATTTCAGGGTATTCGTGCGGCACTTGTACATTCTGAGACGGATGTGCAATTGGCCCGAGAACATAACGATGCCAATATTATGTGTATTGCCGGTGAAACGATGACTCCTGAGTTGTTAGAGAAAATGCTTGACATTTTTTTTGAGGCAGAATTTGAAGGAGGGCGCCATGAGCGTCGTTTAAGTAAAATTGTGGAGTTTGAATTTAGTCAGAAATAAAATTTGGAGACGAAATAGAAGGTATTTGGTACTTTTTTGAGTTTTTTCAGGTCCAGGGGATGGATCTCCTTGAAAAAAAGTCTACGGTGTGTCAATTTTTGAAAGAGATTACCAATGGAGACATTTGAGGAAAGTTGAGGAAAGTGAATGCGGTTAGAAATGGAATTCAGAAATGCAAATAGGGGGTATTCAGCGTTTTTCGTCGATAGATTTTCCTGGCAATCTAGCGGCCATTGTGTTTACGATGGGTTGTAACTTTCGCTGCCCATTTTGTCACAATCCGGAGTTAGTAATCGGTGGACCAGATATGCTATCGGAGGAATATGTTTTACAATTTTTGTCCATGCGCGTGCGTCAGTTGGAAGGAGTAGTAATCAGTGGTGGGGAGCCGACTTTACAGCCAGATTTGTCAGATTTTATTGAAAAAGTTCGTGCCTTTGGCTTTCAAATAAAGCTAGATACCAATGGAAGCCGTCCCGATGTTTTGGGGTACCTGATTGCGCGGAAAATGCTCGATTTTATAGCTATGGATATCAAACATGTTTGGGCACGTTACGCCTACGCAGCGGGATTACAGTCGGTTGCAATCGAAAAAATTCAGCAATCCGTTGCGCTACTCATGGCTAGTGGAATCGACTATGAATTTCGTACGACGGTTATCCGTGATTTCCATAATCCGCAAGATATCGTTGCTCTATCAGAACAAATTCGTGGGGCAAGGCGTTACGCGGTCCAGGAGTTTATCCCCGAGAAAACCCTTTCCGAGGACTTTGCGCAAAAACTTCCATTTGAACGCAAATCCCTCGAAGCACTGGCTCCCGAAATATCGAAAAATGTCGAGCGTTTCGAGATTCGCCAATAAAACTAACCAATGTTTTTAGATTCAGGCATCTCTATTTTTATAGCCTTCGGTACAAAAATACCACTCCCTTGCCTTCAATGCCCTGGATGGAAGGAATTTGCTGTTTTTTTTCGTTATCAAATTTTATCCAATTTAGCAAATGTAAATACGGAAAGCGGCAATGTCAATGTCCCTCTCTATGCTGCAGTGGAGACATGGAACCCGGATATAGTTCGTCTACTCCTGGAACAAAAAGGAATTGACGTCAATGTGCCTCAGAACACTCGAATGAGTTGGGATGACTATGAACGTATCGGATATGGCGGAGGAGACTACCGCCGTCAGGTATCTCAAACGGCGTTACAGCGGGCGGAGGAAGTGGCAGGGAAAATGGGTAGAGATTCTAAGTCAGCTCAAATTGCTCAGTTACTATGCGCAAAAGGTGCATGGTAATTGGAATATCAATCAAAAATTAGGGAAGCCGTTTGAAGCGGCTTTTTTTACCATAAAATAAATAGAGCCAACGACAAGATTGGCTCATTGTGTTGCTCTTGAAAAATCTTTCACTCCTGCAGTTTGGTCAGAGTTAGCTTAACAGCTCCGCTTGACAATGTACGAGCTGCATAGGGCTTTAAACTTCTTTCTACCTCACTTAAAGGGCTGGACATTTCGTATCCCCCGTCGTCCCCATCGCATCGACTACTGATATAATTCCTGCAATAGACTGTTGTCTCTCCGCATCATTCGAAAATTTGAGCGGCTGATCTAACCCAAACGGGTAGCTGTGCTTTAGCACCGCATCCCGCATGAATTTTTGATCATCATCTGTAAATACACCCGAATTTTGCCCACCCATTTCCAAATAGGCCGCACTCGCTAAGGGATGATCCTTTGATGCTCCTAAATCTCCCTTCGCCGCATCGGTGGTATACCCCAAATCATGGTCGATCATAATCTGCATTGCCATTAACTTGTCCTTTGGTGATACTAAACCGTCTGGTAGAGCATCCAAAGCGTTGAGTGTGTGTTTTACATTGCTCTGGATCACATACCGCACGCCGTGGTCACTCCCGGAAATCACCTGGTGGTCCACCGTCTGTTGATGGTGAATCTTAATGAGATTATCCCGAACGAGTTTCATCGCATCTTCCGGTTTGACGCCAGCTTCCTTTAAATACTCAAGCGCTTTGCTTTCCATGGTTTATAAAAAAGGCATTTAATTTCGCGTTTAGGGATTTATGGGTTGACAATTTGCGTAAAAAACATTTAATAGCTTTGGTTTAATAAATATCATGAAAAAGTATAAAGTTAGTTCATTGTTGTGGGGCACGTTTTTGATGCCCGTGGTGAGTTATGGAACGGCGGGTTATGGGCCAGCGGGTGTGCGATTGGACGGTGTGGCGGCCAACGATGAAAAGCTCTTTTTTGCAGCTCGTACTGGGGATTTGGCAATGGCCGCCTATCTTCTCGATCGTGGCGCCAATGTCAATGCTGTACACGATAAAGGCACTAATTGTGGTCGCTATAGCACGCCTCTTACATGGGCCATCCGGGGTAAAAATACTGAAATGGTTCGCTTACTGCTAGCGCGGGGAGCTAATGTGAATGCATGGATGGATGATATGGAAGTGCCTTTAATTGCAGCAGAGGATCACCGTGCTAGAGATATCATGCAGCTATTACTGGATCGGCCGGGTATCGACGTTAACGCAAAGCAAGACAGGGTCATTTGGTATGATGAGGATGACTATGAAAGGTGTATGGCGAACGGTGGAGTGGTGTTTGAAGTCGTTTCTAAATCAGCGCTAGATATTGCACGGGAAGAAGGATGTACATCTGACGTGCAATTATTGCGTGCCCACGGTGCAAGGTAAATGAATTTCTAATTTCAAAAATGGAGAAGACTGCATGGAGCAGTCTTTTTTATAGGGTAAAGAAATACGACCCACAGAATAGGTGGATCGTTATTTTCTTTATATTATTTTCTCTATAAACGATAGTCGCTATTTGCAGGATGATGAATTCTTTCATCATCAAGTTTTGTCATCCTTAATTTAATACCTCCCCTTGCGAGTTCTCGAGGGATACCATCTTCTTCTACATCTTTCGCACCTTTACCTAAATTTCTCTCAACACCAGCGGCTATTTCCTCCTGGGTCAATTCAAATAAATCTTTAGCCGCTTTGTCAAAAGCCTGAACTACATCCTGATCACCAAATACTGCTGCCAAATTTTTGACATTTTC
>JAIRLD010000047.1 GCA_031259665.1 Puniceicoccales bacterium
CGGCCCTCGTCTCATGCGGCGACGTGGCCCGGCCGCCGAAGGAGGCCAAGGAGTTACTGACTCCTTGCGTTGTATGGGGCAGAGCCCCATATCAGTTTGTCAAAATATCAGTTTGTCAAAAATTGGTATAATTTAAACAATCTTCCGGAGGCTTCCCGAGGGTATTTTTATCAAAAAGGTTTACGGAAATCGTTTGGCCAACGGCTACTTTTTTGACGGTCAATTGAGTTGTCGTATTACTGGGAACGTCTTTAATTTCGATCGATTTCATGAGCCACATATTCTGGATTTTTTTGAAGTTTAGGAGTTTGAAGGTACGCAATAATTTTTCTTTTTCGTCGAGATACTCAAAGCGCAAAATGGCTTCGAAAGTGGGATCGTAGGCGATATCGACAAATCGTCCCGTCGATTCTTTGAAGCGGATGATATGTGTATTGCGACCTTGTATACGTTTTTGGTCGCGATACCCGTAGGAATTCCAATGGAGGAAGGGCATTAAAATGTCAGCAAAATTCAGGAGATGTCCCGGCCAAATGGGAGTATCGAGGGTCATTTTTACCGATTGTTCCGAGCAAAAAATCTCGCCATCCGATTTCCCAAGGGATAAAAATGATCGATTGCCGAAATTAAATCGCAACTTTACTCCATTGGTATTTTGTTGGGAGTAAAACTTTCCTTCTTCGGTTTCCGTTTTTTTACCGATGGTTGTCTTAAGATCAAAAATAAAGGCACAATTCAAACCCTGGAATGTTTTTAATTTTTGGACAACTTCCGCAACCTGTTGGGCGGTTAGGGGTTCCTGAGACTTCCTATGCCGCGTGTTCGGGATAGCCCACGCGGATAGAGATACCTGTAAAACCACTAACGGGAGCAAAAATTTAGAAACTTTCATGCTTCAACTTAGAATACATACTCACCGTCGTCGGAAGGAATTTTCACCTCTTCGATATTCCTGATGGCGGTTTCCTCTGCAGTCTCTTCCGAAGCGGTTTTTTCCGGAGCGGTTTCTTCTGAAGCGGCGGTTTTTTCCTGGGAGCTGACTAAGAAACGATCTCTAGGAATAGAATCAACCATTTTAGATGATGTTTCTGAACTAGGAGGTAGTAGTCCTTTATCAGTTTCAGTATTTACCGCCGCCAAAACTTCTTTTTTCTGGAATAGATTTTGTGGCCTATTGTCTTTTTCGAGAGCCATATAGAGCAACGAAAGGATAAACGAAACGCTAAAGAAGATCGCGACACAATACTTAGTGATTCGCGCGAGTGTATTAATGCCTTCACCGCCTAAAATCGAGGTTACTGCATTACCGCCGAGGGTAGCACCCATGCCCGATTCTTCGCTTGGGCGCTGCATAAGGATGAACAGAATGGTGATCATGCATAAAGCTAGCAGGAATGCTGTCAAAACAAATATAAAAAATATACTCATACTTAAATTATTCTTTGATAGTTATTAAGATTACAGGCGATGCAAGCAAAAAAATACAATAATTTGTTTTTTATCGTTTGCTAGCAATTGTGGTGGAAGTTTCTAGGGTAAAATAATTATTTTAATAAATGCTTGTCATGTTTTACATAAATTTTATTATAAAACCATGTCTTCTATCCCAGTTAGTAATTTTGGAACCATAGATTTTTCGCCAGTTGCCTTTGAGGGTGATGAGGGAGTTCAGGGGGTTACACCGAAGAGAGGTGGTCCAGGGCCTTCCGGGGATGTTCAACTTTGGGGTCCAGCGATTATTATGGAGCCGCCTTTAACGGCAGGATCTTCCGGCAGTGGTCAACCCTGGGAGGGGCCAGCGATTATTCTAGAGCCACCTCTAACGCCTGAAGATCAAAAGACAAGGGAAATGATACAGTTTCGTGGAACACCGCTCCCTCTTGCTGAGCAAATGCGAGCTGGACTGGATCCGGAAAAGATGGATGCGCTTATTAATCAATGTAATAATGGTCAGCTGTCGGTCAATGATTTGGCGGCGGAGCTCATGATTTTGATGATCAATAATGCGTTTGAAAACAAATCCATAGAGCGTCAGATACGGTCAGAAATAGCTCAGTTGCAATTTCAGAACGGCATGAAAATTGCGGATATGATCAAAGAAAAGGGAGAATTAGCTTACAAAAAGGCTGTTACGGATGCGGTAACCAAAATGGTTGCAAGTCTTGCGGATGCGGCCATTAATGCAGCCGCCTATAACAAATCACAGCAAAAGGGTGAAAACGTGGGGCAGACGAATATGGAGGCAGAAGGATCAGCAAACAGTAAAGCAGGAGGCTTTAAATATACAGGTGAGCAACGAGATAACATTAATAAAGCGGGAAAGCTAGGCGGCGACGCAGTTAAAACAATCATTGAGTCGACAGGGAGTTTGATTTGTGCTGAATTCGATTTCAAAATATCTAAAATTGAAACCCAAAAGCAAGCAACAGAAACGATGGGGAAATTACTCGATTCCATAGCTAGTTCCGTCGAATCCTCTATCCGTGCCCAAGACCAAGCCATTCAATTTGCCATGGGTATGCTCGATAAGATCAACAGTCTGGCCCATGACAGTCTGAGCAGAATCATTGGCAACATGCGGTAAAAAATAAATTAAAAACATTTCCTTACAAAAAACGCTTGACATGAAATCAAACTGGACATGATATATATCTGTTTGTTATGAACTACCTACTTATAGCTTATTATAGGCTTGGAAAAACTGAAGATTTGAAGTATATAAAAGATGTGCTGACGAGTCAAGGTGTAAACAGTACGCCACCGTTGAGTTCTTCCGGTGAAGGCGGATGCTGCGCAGTACAGTAAAATTTTTCTTATTATTATCATTCATGAAGAGATCGTTACCAATCGCAAAGCGAAAAAAGGTTTGTTTTGTGGTTGGTGCGATTTCTTTTGAAATGTCTAAGATTGAAGCCCAAAAGCAAGCAACAGAAACGATGGAGAAATTACTCGATTCCATAGCTAGTTCCGTTGAATCCTCTATCCGTGCCCAAGATCAAGCCATTCAATTTGCTATGGGTATGCTCGATAAGATCAATAGTTCAACCCGCGACACTCTGAGTTTAAGATATATAAAAGATGTGCTGACGAGTCAAAGCGTCAACAGTACGCCGCCATTGAGTTCTTCCGGCGAAAGCGGATGCTGCGCAGTACAGTAAAATTTTTCTTATTATTATCATTCATGAAGAGATCGTTGCCGCAGTCGCGAAGCAGCAGGAAAGTTTGATTTGTGACGGGAAACGATCTCACTTTGAAGTGATTAAATTTAGATTATTGTAGAATTTTCTTGTGTTCCGTGAAATGTCGAATATTTCTTTAGTCTCCTGAGTCGGAATCATATGGTAAAATAAACTAAAAAACGTTCTCTTTTGAAATGGATAAGTATCTCAGTTCAAAGAGAAAGTATTTCATGGATTGCCCGCTCGACGGCGAAGTGTCGAGCGGGTTTTAAACCTCTTCCGGAATCTTCCCTAAGCGTTGCCCGGAAAAGATTCCGGAATCTCAGGTCCCAGGAAAGATCCCCTGGCAAAAGGTTACCAACGGATAAACTCCCCTTGCAAAATGGCTTGAACTAAAAAGAGAATCATTAACAATCGTAATATGCCAAAGGTAATTCCTCTTTCTGAAGATTTATTTGAGTCTACGATCCGCGAAAATGGGGGAAAAGTTATTATTGATTTTTGGGCGCCCTGGTGTGGTCCCTGTCGCTCCTTAGGGAAAACTTTGGAAACGCTATCCGCGGAACACGAAGATATTACAATTTATAAAATCAATGTGGATGAATGTTCTTCCCTGACGGAGGAGTACGAAATTTCTTCGATTCCAACGATGCTATTTTTTGATAACGGGAAACTGATTGATCAGACGGTTGGCCTATTGACGAAAATTGATATTTTGGCAAAATTTCACTGAACGACCACTAAAAACTTGACTTTCGAAGATCTTTTTGATCCATTTCTCAGCATGGTAGAAGAATCGAGGCGGTATTATTTCAAAGGAATCGCGTGGTTTATTGCGAGTCTCATGGTATGTGAGACCAATGATGTAATCACAAAACTTCTTGAAGGCAGTTTGAGTCCGTTACAAGTTATATGGGGACGATTTCTTTTTAGTACGTTAGCCCTGCTGCCGTTCATGTTACAACATAGGGAAAATTTTTGCAGCCGTTACCTTTTGGCAAATTTCTTGAGGGGATTCATTCTATTTATTGGGATGTTTATATGGTGTTACGGTCTTGACGTGTCCCAATTAAGCATTGCCTGTCTGATTAATTTTACGACACCCATGTTCACATTAATTTTAGCGGCATTTATTTTAAAAGAAAAAATTGGAAAAGCACGTATTTGGGCGACTCTCATTGGATTTCTAGGGGTAGCGGCCGTACTTAATCCGCGTACGGCTTCTTTTTCAACGGCAACGGACTCATTATTCCTCCTATCGGCCTTTTTTTTTGCACTACTGGACATTTTCAATAAAAAATTAGTTACCAAAGAAACAACGTTGGGAAGTCTGTTTTTTACGGGTCTTTTCACAATGCTATGCACATTAGGGGCCATGATTTGTTCGAAGGACACGGCCTATGCTTTGACAGGAGTATTTACAACGGGGTGGCAAAACATTATGTTGCTTATTCTTTTAGGTATAGGTGCCAATTTTCTACTTTTTTTCATTTTGAAATCGCTTAGCTACGTCGATGTATCGGCAACGGCACCTTTCCGCTACGTGGAACTGATTTTAGCGAGTGTATTTGGGTATTTATTTTTTGACGAAAAAATTTCGGCTAACGCCATTTTGGGCGCCATTATCATCATTCCTAGCGTCATTTATCTCGTACGCTGTGAAGTAAAAATATCTCAAAAACACAATTATACCGAGCGACAAATCCCAACCCATTGCTGTTAATGTGCATGCCAAATTTTAGAATCCCAGCCAGGGGATCCATCCCCTGGATCTGGTTTTGCGGTTTGATCCAGTGGCATTGCCACTGAATCAAACCGCAGGGGCCCAAATAAAAAAGAGTGGCCGAGTCCATGCGCGATGCGCATGGACTCGGCCAACAATTAAAAAAACACTTTCATTAAAAGAGCCCCCGCGGCGTAGCCGCGGGGGCAACCCTTGCCCTTGCGGCCAAGGAGTCTGGACTCCTTTGCGGGGTGTGGGGCGGGGAGCCCCACAGCAGCCTCCTTGTAGGAGTCCAGAGGGCAGAGCCCTCTGGCAGCCAGCACCCTCCGGCACAATAAAAATTTAATTTTTACATAATGTTTCCAAATATTTCCAAAACGAATCATATTGTTCGAACATTTGTTCATCGCTGATGGGTAATTTATTGCGATACACAAAGTCAGAAAGCGTGTGCTGGTGTAAAATATAGGTACAAAGGATAATATCTTCTTTGGCTTCAAAATACACACGCAGGTCATCGATGCGGCAGCGATAAATGTCCGTATTGCTACGGCGGAATTTTTTTACATTTAAAAATTCTTTTCGTAAACATTCATCGCAATAGCCGCCCAATCTATCAATAAACTGTAACTGAATTAGCTTATCCATTTTATTGAACTCCGCTAAACTTTGGTTGCTGAACGTAATCTGATGCATAACCCCGGAATTTAAAGTATTGATCTTTCCGGTCTTGCAACATTATATCGTTTCTTTTTTTTGAAGAGTGATGTCGGGATTTATTGCTAATCATTTCGGTTCCATAGAAAAGCATTTGCTTCAGGAGATGTATGGTGGGGAAAAGTTTTCTGAACTTCCTTCCCTTATTCTTTGCCATTCACTGATTGAAATTATGTTTTTGAAACAGTTTTTTTCGGATCATCGCTGTGCTTGCAACGATTTTTTATTTAATACATTCGATACATTTGCTTCGGAAATGTTAAACAAATATTTCCCTGAATATCCTATTATTTCCATTGCTGATCTTGAATTTTTAGCACATAATAAACAAATTCATTTAGAACCGCATGTACTTTTGCATTTTTTTTAGAAGAAAATTGTGCAATTCAAGGGAAGACTAATCCGGACACATTCAACGCCCTACGATCATTGAAGCAACAAATCCAGGCATTAAATTGGAAAATGCCCCGACAAGCTCTGGAAAAAATTACGGCAAGTGCTCCCAAGTTATTTGCAAAATGCCTACTTTTTGGATTTTCTTCACGGGATTATTTTGGCATTTCTTTTTTTAAATTACTACAAAAAATTGCACACCATGTGACATTTTTCGCTTTTGACTGGGGTGATTCCGAATTGGCAACCTTTGAATGGCTCGAAAATATTTTCGGGCCTGCGGAAAATATCAGTGAAAATAACTCCCAAAAAACTTCAACGGCCCAAGCAAACTTTATTCTTGTCGACGATCCCATCGATGCCGCTACATACATCCAAGCATTACTTTCGCCCGCAAAAATACAGGGAAATACGGGTATTATCTGCCCATCGCCGTCCTTCGCAACACTCGTCGCACATCATCTCGAAACTGCACAGATTCCTTTTCATAATGGTTTTCCTAGGCCCATTTCTACTTCCCGCGATAACCTTGCTTTCGCCTGGCATCGCTGGCAAGTAAAAAATGATTTAAAATCATTCATTTGTTTTTGTAATTTTTTGCAACATTTAGAGCCGAACCTGCTCCCGCAAGATATTGATATTGGTAAAATTTTAATAAAAATATTTAACAACTACCCTTCACTTCACGTGCAAGATTTGACTAATTTTTCTGAGAATCCTTGCTTAAAAAACGTTCTCGAGCATTACCCAATGCTAGATGAAAGTGGTTCATTTCACGAATTCTCCCAAAAAACAGGCCGCATAATCCCTGAGATTATGGAGGCGGCAAAACATTTTTTGCAAGATTTTCAAGTGACAAAGAAGGCCTTTTTGGATTACGCTTTTCATCTCCATTTTGAATCAAAACCCGATATATCCTCCCCTGCCTCGATTTTCCTCCTCGATCCCTTTTCAGCATCGCAATTGCAATTCGATAAAATGATTATCTTTTCCCAAAACACTTCAAATTCCACGCCGTTTCCCATTTCATCGCTCCAGGCTAAAGGTATGCATTATATCGCCATAAAATCCAACGTCTCGCAGGAATTTATGGAATGCTACTCCCTATATACGGGGAAAAATTTAGACACAAATGCTATACAAAGCGTTTATTTGTCGTCAAAAAAAATCACACAAAATAATTCCAAACAATATGATTTTTTAAGAAAAATTCATAAAATTCGCAACAATGAACACTCGGTTTTTGGAGCATTTGAATACATGATCCCGGAAATTCAAAATTATTCACTTCCCATTACGGCCATCGAACGCGCCTACTCCGATCCCGAAGAAATTTGGTACCGCTATATTTTAAAAAACGATTACCCCCAGTTGTCGTTTGAAAAAAGTAAATTTGAAGGTATTTTAACGCATTATTTCTTACACTGGCCCCATGATGTTCTCCCATCTTTCCATGAGCTTCAAAGGCACATCGCTTTACAAAAACAGCATTTTCAACAAAAATTTTCAAATATCTCACCGCAAATATTACTCCAAGAAGCCATCGGATCTTCGGAAACAAAGGCATCGATTATGGCTAAAAAACTCACTACTTTTGAAACTTTTCCATTCATCATCAATGAGGTCGATTTACACGCTTCTACTACGCTTTCCAAGGGAATTTCTCTCCCACTCCATGGCCGCATCGATTGCATTCTGTCCCTGTATCCTTTCCGAAAAACATTCCACAAAGATAACGCCCAAAATAATATGCTCATCGTTGATTTCAAAACGGGTACCACCTCCCAAAGTGACCTTCAAAAACTAGTCAAAAAATTTACCAGCCTACCCCAATCGCTGACCGGTCTGCAACTGGTCCTCTACGGATTGATGCTGCGTACCCTTGGCTACCAACACATTCAGCTGCTCATTCTCAATGGCGATCCCTACGATCATGCCGAACCGCTTCACCTGGACATGATCACTTCCGGCGAAAATTTTAAATTTATTCAAAAATATTCAAAAACCTTACTCAATGATGGCATTTTTGGCTACAGTCAATCGCATCCATTTGGCAAAACATATTTTTCTCCGCCTATTGCTATCTTACCGCCCAAAAACGAGGCCATTCAAAGTAAGCGCAAGCAACTTTTCTCCTAACTGCCAATTTCAATAGTATATCAAAAATTTGAGATGGCAAGGGAAATTCTTCCCTTTGTAACCCCTGACCAGGGGATCCATCCCCTGGTCAGGGTTTTGCGGATTGATCCAGTGGCGTTGCCACTGGATCAATCCGCA
>JAIRLD010000108.1 GCA_031259665.1 Puniceicoccales bacterium
CGGGCCGGCCTAGGTTGGTATTGTTGTCTCTGACTCCTTGGGGGGGGTGGGGGGGACCCCCACAGCAGCTTCCTTGCGGGAATCCGGAGGGCAGAGCCCTCTGAGCAACTTACAAAAAAAAGCTTGACAAGGATGAAGAAATTAAAAGGGCTAAGTAGAAATCGATCTTAGTCTGCAGGTTTTTTGTTAAGTTGTTCTCTTTAGGCCGCGTTGTCGGTGTTCTGTGGAGAGAAACATGATAGGGACTAGACAGTCGAGAAAATTTTGTTACAATGTAATTTATAAGCGATGTATTTTAAAGATTTAAATCCGGAGTGTGATATTGGTGCCAATTGCCATTACGTAAAAATTGGACCATTCAATGTAGTAGTTGATGCAGGGATGAGCCCCAAGGAAGCCGGATTGAACGCGCTCCCTAACTTTTCTGAAATTCCACCGGGTTCGCTCGATTTTATTGTCGCAACCCATTGTCACCTGGATCATATCGGTGCAATTCCCATTCTGGTGCGCGACCAGCCCCAAGCGCGACTACTGGCAACTCCCCAATCTCGGGAACTTATGCCCGTTTTACTTGAGAATAGTTATACCGTAATGAAGCATCAACGCAAAGAATTGGGCATCAAAGAATATCCACTTTTTGAGTTGGATGAAATTACTCGACTCAATGAGCATCTTTTTGAGATGAAGTACGATGTTCAGCGCACATTCCGTAAGGGTAACGATAAAATTGACATTGAGTTTTTCGATGCAGGACACGTATCGGGAGCAGGTGGTGTAATGTTGGAATACAAACACCGGAAAATATTTTTTACGGGAGATGTGCTGTTCCGTAAACAGAAAATTCTTCCCGGAGGACAGTGGCCAGAAGAAAAAGTCGATACACTAATCATGGAAACAACGCGCGGAGCTACGGAACGTACGGAACAAAAACAAGTTTCGTTGGAAATCGAACGCCTCATCACAACCATTCAACATACTTTACAAAAAGATGGATCCGTCCTCATCCCAACCTTTGCTTTTGGGCGTGTCCAAGAAATTTTGACTTTATTGCACGAGGCGGTAAAAGTAAAGAAAATTGATAAAAAAGTCCCTATCATATGTTCCGGTTTAGGCCTAGCGATCGTGGATACCTTTGACGAAATCGCCAAAAAACATCCTTCGCTAACCTTTCGCAAAAGTATCCTCAAAGACCTCGGTGTTATCTCTCTGAATCGGACAAAGTACTTAAAACCAGGCGACGAACCAGCAAAACCAACGATCTTTGTCGTAAGCAGTGGCATGATGGTCGAAAATACACCCTCCTATAATATTGCAGCATGCCTCCTGGGAAACACAAAAAATAGCATCTGCTTTGTGGGTTACTGCGATCCAGACACGCCAGGAGGACGCTTACTAAAAGCAGATAAGGGTTCAAATTTTCTATTTTCAGCACTCAATTATTCCACTTCCGTACGCGCAAATATCGAACGCTTTGATTTGAGTGGTCACGCAGATCGTAACGAACTACTGCAGGCTGCCATTAACCTCGATCCTCGTACAATCGTTTTAACCCATGGCAATGAAGATTCCCGTAACTGGTTCTTCGACGAACTCCTCTCCAATGCTCCCCATATCACAGTACTTAGCCCAGAGGTTATGAAAGAATATAATATCTAAATTCCCTAAGGGCTACATGCCCTTAGAATCCCTGCCAGGGGATCCATCCCCTGGACCTGGATTTGCGGATTGATCCAGTGGCAATGCCACTGGATCAATCCGCAGAAGGTCCAACCCTTGACCTTGCGGCCAAGCCCATGCGCATTGCGCATGGGCTTGGCCACAAAGAAAAGTCAAAGAGTTTATTCTTGACCTAGCGGCCGAGCCCGGCGCGTTCCGCGCCGGACTCGGCCGCAGAATGAGGTCAAGGAGTCTCTGACTCCTTGCGGGAGTCCAGAGGGCGGAGCCCTCTGGTCAACCGGAGCCCCAGAACAGCCTCTTTTACCCTGTGGACAAGTTTTAAGAAAACGTTGGAAATGAGTTATTTTCTTGGCAAGATTGATGTGAATAAGTTTTTGAAAAAAGTTCTCGTATTTCGATCGAAAATACTATATATTCCATACAGTTTAGTTTGAAACAACTAAATATAGTATAAATTTAAAAATTATGATAAAATCTATTTTTAATCGGAATGCAAAAATGGATATGCAAATGCTTCGGAAAACGGAGCTTATGCAACGTGTATATAATGTATTTTTTGAGGTTGGTAAGACAACGGGCGAATTCGGTTCTGAAGTTGCTTGGTCGCTTGCGGACGAAGTCATTAGGGGGTTGAAGAGCAATAAAGTCGATTCTTTTTCCATCGTGGAGAATGAGATCGAGGTTGTGTTGCTGCGGTCACCGTATCATGCCAGTGCGAAAAGCGTTATTGTAGCGCGCGATCGTCGGGATCACGTTTCCAAGTTGGTGCGGCAGGCTGAAATTAATCGGGTCGACCAGTATTTATCGAAGCTCGATTGGGAAGTCCGCGAAAGCAGTAACATGGGTTATTCTTTGCAGGGTTTGAATCACTATTTATCGGGAACGATCAGTCAGAATTATTGGCTCAATAAGGTTTATCCGGAGCGGATTCAGGAGGCTCATGAATCCGGAGATTTTCATTTACACGATTTGACGCAGCTTTCCGTGTATTGTGTTGGCTGGGATCTTACCGATTTATTGCGGGAGGGTTTTTGCGGTGTCCAAGGAAAATTGGAGGCAAAACCGCCTAAACACTTTCGCACAGCATTGGGGCAGGTTGTCAACTTTTTTTATACGTTACAAGGGGAGGCCGCCGGAGCTCAGGCATTCTCGAATTTCGATACGTTACTGGCACCCTTCATTTACTACGATCAATTGGATGAGCAGATGGTGGAACAGGCGCTGCAGGAGTTTATTTTTAACATCAACGTGCCGACCCGTGCTGGATTTCAGACTCCGTTCACAAATGTTACGTTGGATTTGTTTTGTCCAGAACATTTGGCGAATGAGCCCGTGATCGTTAACGGAGAACGCCAGGAAAAAACATACCGGGAATTTCAACGGGAAATGGATATTTTTAACCGCGTATTTTTCCGTGTTATGTCGCAGGGTGATGCCCATGGCCGGGTGATGACCTTCCCCATTCCAACCATTAATCTTACAAAGGATTTCGATTGGGATAACGAAAATCTCAAAGGGCTATGGGAAATGACTGGAAAATATGGTATCCCCTACTTTTCGAATTTCATCAATTCTGACATGAAGCCAGAAGATGCCCGTTCCATGTGTTGCCGGTTGCGCATCGACAATACCCAACTGGAAAGGCGCGGTGGCGGGTTGTTTGGAGCGAATCCATTGACCGGAAGCGTCGGGGTTGTAACTATCAATTTGCCGCGCATTGCCTATCTCGCTCAGGATGAAGGTGAGTTTTTGGAACGACTGGCGGCCATAATGGATCTGGCGGCGGAAAGTCTGGAAATTAAACGGACGCTATTGGAAAAATTGACCAATGCCAATTTATACCCCTACACGACGTTCTATTTGAAAGATATTAAAAAACGTTTCGGTTGTTACTGGAAAAATCACTTTTCAACGATCGGTATTGTTGGCATGAACGAAGCCTGTTTAAACCTCTTCGGCGAAACAATCACAACGGAAAATGGAAAGGCGTTTGCCCTGATGGTACTTGATTTTATGCGCCAAAAAATCGTAAAATTTCAGCAAGCGACGGGCAATCATTTTAATCTGGAAGCGACCCCGGCGGAAAGTACTTCCTACCGCTTGGCCCTGAAAGATAAAAATAAATTCGGTATCAAAATTATTGATGCCAGCGCGAGCGATGTGCCGTTTTATACCAATTCCGTACATGTTCCCGTCAATTATATGGACGATCTCTTTGGGCTTTTGGAGCACCAGGACGAATTGCAAACCAAGTTTACGGGTGGAACGGTGGTCCATTGCTTCCTGGGCGAACGCATCTATGATGTGGATATTGTAAAAAATTTGGTGCGAAAAATCGCTAACAATTATAAGCTGCCTTACTTTTCACTGACGCCAACCTTTTCGATCTGTTCAGAACATGGCTATCTGCCGGGAGAACAGAAAATTTGCCCCCATTGCAGCGCGAAAACGGAAGTTTATTCGCGGGTGGTCGGCTATTTGAGACCGGTACAACAGTGGAACGATGGAAAACAGGCGGAGTTTTCAATGCGGAAAATGTTGAAGTTTTAGCTAAGGGCTACTACTCGCCCTTAGAATTCTCGCCAGGAGGCACCACCTCCTGGACTTGGATTTGCGGTTTGATTCAGTGGCGATGCCACTGAATCAAGCCGCAAGGGGGCCGGAGGTTTGCCCCGCGGCTTACGCCGCGGGGCGGGCCTGAAAGAGTGGCCGAGTCCATGTGCGATGCGCGTGGACTCGGCCAACAATTTTAGGGAGTACCTTTATTAAAAACAGACAATTTACGCGCCAATCTTGTGTAAATTGCACAGGGTTTGCGCAATTAAAAAAAATAAAGAGTGGCCCAGCCTATGCACATCGTGCATAGGCTGGGCCAGTAAACAAAAAAGAGCCCCCGCGGCGTAGCCGCGGGGGCAAACCTTAACCTTGCGGCCGGCCTCCGTCGCATTCTGCGCCGGGCTCGGCCGCACAAGGAGGTCAAGGAGTCTGCGACTCCTTGCGGGGTGTGGGGCGGAGCCCCACAAATAAGCCTCCTTGCGGGAGTCCAGAGGGCGGAGCTCTCTGGGCAACCTCCTTGTGGGAGGAAAAGTTATTCACATTGAAATGTTAGCAACTTGTGGATATTTTGATATCTGACAGAATTTTTCTTGGAGCTATTTTTGTTTTCGGGGCTTTGTAAGGTACGCTGAAATGTTTTCCGAAAAAAATTCATGGTCAATTTTGGTAGTATTTATGCCGATTTTTATGGAACACCCAAAAAGTGGGGCAATTTTTTAATTGATAAGTTCGAAGACTTATTTGATCTATGGGGAGCTTCGTGGGTATGGAATTTACCGGAGGTGAAATGTGAATAACATGATAATTGAACAGACGAGTGTAAGTGGTGCGCTGAACTTTGTGAAGTCGGAATTGAGAAAAGATTTCCAAGGAGATATCTATCGCAATTGGTTTGAAGGATTATCCCTTCTCAGTGAGGAGGAGGATCACATTGTGCTCGGTGTTCCCAATGATTTTGCGGCCATTTGGATCAATGACAATTACAAGGATGTGATTGCGAAAAAGTTGCAAATGGCGTTGGGGAAGTCGCTCAAAGTGACATTGAAAAGCGATGGCAAAGAGGGTACATCGCCACAAAAAATTGAAGAAAATGTCAATGAAGATTTGGGCAATGAAAAGGTTCACGAAATTGAAAATGGTTACGTATTAAATCCCAAAAATACCTTTGAGAATTTCGTGATTGGGCCGGGGAATCAGATGGCCCATGCCGCTTCCATTGCCATTGCTAACGCGCCTGGGAAGGCCTATAACCCTTTATTTCTCTACGGTGCGACGGGACTCGGGAAGACTCATCTCATGCATGCTGTAGCCCACCAAATTCTTTCGAAGAACAGAAAGGCGCGGGTTGTTTACACATCGACGGAAAAGTTTACCAATGAGTTTATCCAGGCCATTCAGCTCAATACGATGGCTAGGTTTCGTAAAAAATACCGCAGCATCGATGTTTTTCTTTTGGACGATATCCATTTTCTTTCGGGAAAAGAGCGCATTCAGGATGAATTTTTTCACACATTCAACGAATTATTTGAGGCACAAAAGCAGATTTTTTTATGTAGCGATCGTCCGGCGTCAGAGATTTCCAAGTTAGAAAGCCGATTGGTTTCCCGATTCCAATGGGGATTAGTGACGGACATTCAGCCACCGGATTTAGAAACGCGCATTGCCATACTGGCCAAAAAGGCAAAAGATTTGAAAGTTACGCTTGAGTCTAGTGTTTTAAATTATTTGGCGGAACATGTTTCGAGTAACGTACGGCGGCTCGAAGGGGCTTTAACGCGCGTTGCGAGTTACATGGAATTGACGAAAGCGAAGGTCGATATTCCGATTCTTAAAATGTTTATGAAGGATTTGTTCCAGGACGAAATGGCAAACACGAAACCTGCTCTGGATGTAATTCAGCAGAAGGTGGCGGAATTTTACGGATTAAAAACGGCCGATTTGCTGGGGAAACGGCGTCCGGCGAATATTGCCATGGCGCGGCAGATTGCGATGTATTTGAGCCGTATTTTGACGAGTCAATCGTTGGTCGATATTGGATTAGCCTTTGGTGGGCGCGACCATGGAACGGTAATCTATGCCTGTAAATCCGTTGAAAATATGATGGAACAGGACGAAGTCATCAAGCGAAATGTGGATCATTTGAAGAAAGTTTTGCAGAATTATTGAACGACCATGGGACAGCGCACGATTTCAAAGGAAGTTTCTATTCAAGGTATTGGGCTCCATACGGGAAAAACGGTCAGGCTCATTTTCAAGCCGGCGCCAGCAAACGGAGGGATTGTATTTCGCCGCGTCGACCTTTACAATAAACCGGAGCTACGTCCTTCCGCAGAAGCGGTGGGTGATTTGGTTCGCTGTACGACGATTTCGTCCGGTGACGTACAGATTCATACCGTCGAACACGTTTTGAGTGCCCTCAATGGCCTGCGCATCGATAATATTTTTATCGAAATCGATGCGGAAGAACCACCCGCTCTCGATGGATCGGCAAAGTATTATACCAATTTGCTCTGTGAAGCGGAACCCATAGGCCTCGATGTGGAACGGAAAATTTTCAAGTTACACACTCCCATTTCCGTTACCGAAGGCAATCGCTCACTCATCGCATTGCCCTATGACGGATTTAAAATTACCTGTACTTCAGCGGATGATCGGGGTATTTACACGCAGCATCTGTCCCTCGATATGACCCCTGAAAACTACATGAGCGACATTGCGCCGGCGAGGACATTTGCAGTTTACGAGGATATAGAACCCCTTTTGCAATGCGGAAAAATTCAGGGGGCGAGCTTAGATTCAGCCATTCTTATTAAAGGCGATCAAATTTTATCCAAGGAACCGCTGCGCTTCACCGACGAATTTGTGCGCCACAAAATGCTCGATATTGTGGGCGATATGGCGCTTTTAGGGGTAGATTTACGGTGCCATATTATTGCGGTTCGCCCCGGCCATGCGCTCAATGTACAGCTGGCCAAAAAAATTTGGGAACAGTATCGGAATGGCACTCAAACGGCAGTACATAGAACTGAGTTCAAAACTTCTATCATAAAAAACACGGACTTCGACATCGTTAAAGTACTCAACACATTGCCCCATCGCTACCCCTTTATTCTCATTGATCGGGTAATAGCATTCATCGACGATGACTCCCTTCGAGCCGTAAAAAATGTGACCATTAACGAACCCTATTTCGTGGGACATTATCCGGGACATCCGGTCATGCCCGGTGTTCTACAAATCGAGGCCATGGCCCAGGCAGCAGGAATACTCATGTTACGGCGTTACCAATATGAGCAACGGCTGGCGTATTTCATGAGCTGCGATCGGGTAAAATTCCGAAAGCCGGTAATCCCAGGGGACCAATTGGAGATTTTTGTGAAAATCGTAAAATATCGCGGTGATAAAATCGGTGTTGCATCAGCAGAATGCAAGGTCGAGGGGCAAATTGTCTCTTCGGCGGAGCTCGTATTTTCGGTAATAAAAGCACCATGAATATTCATCCAACGGCGATTATCGAAAATGGCGCACAAATCGCAGATGGCGTAACGATTGGTCCCTTCGCTTTCATCGGAAATAATGTCACCATCGGTTCCAAAACAGTTATCCAACACCACGCTTCGATTGAGGGATACACGATCTTGGGCGAACATAATATGGTTTTTCCCTACGCTTGCCTCGGCGGTCAGACGCAGGATTTGAAATATATTGGCGACCAGACCGGGCTCGAAATCAGCCATCACAATATCTTTCGCGAGTATGTGACGATTCACAGCGGTACGAAGGAGGGGAGTGTTACGAAAATCGGCCACCATAATGCATTTTTGGCATATGCCCATGTGGCCCACGATTGTATCCTGGGAAATCATATCATTATGAGCAGCTTAGCGGCTTTAGCAGGGCACGTCAGGGTCGGCGATTACGTCAATATCGCATGGAATGCGGGTGTACACCAATTTTGTAGGGTAGGGGATTATGCGATGCTCGCGGCAAGTTCGAAGGCGTTAATGGATATTTTACCATTCATGCTCGCCGAAGGACAACCAGCTAAAACCCGCTATTTCAATAAAATTAATTTGCAACGGCACCAATTTGCCCAAACCGATATCGAACATGTAAAAAATATCTACCGCATTCTATTTCATTCCAAATACAATCGTTCGGAAGCCTTTGGCCAATTGGAACAGTATCAACAAATTTCAAATGTCTATGAAACCGTTATTCGGGCAATTCAATCGTCACAGCGAGGCTTTTGTTAAATTATCGGACGACATAGTTAACCTAAGGACTCCTCGCCCTTAGAATCCCCGCCAGGGGATACCATCCCCTGGACCTGGATTTGCGGTTTGATCCAGTGGTACCGCCACTGGATCGAACCGCAAGGAGGCCAAAGGCTCGCCCCGCGGCTACGCCGCG
>JAIRLD010000111.1 GCA_031259665.1 Puniceicoccales bacterium
GTCAAGGAGTCCATGACTCCCTTGCGGGGTATGGGCGGAGCTCCAGAGCAGCAATCAATAAGACTTCGACCAGACGACTTTTTGGGAGGTGGGTTTGCCTGTAAATGCACAAACTCCCATTGGATTTTTATCCGTATCATCGGCTAAAATGCAGCGAATTGTTACGCTAAATTGTTCTTTCATGGCCTCTTCTAGGGGCCGATTTTCCTCAAAAAATGTTGCCGCATAGCCTCCCTGATTCTCGAAAAATTCAGCAAATTCTTCCTTTGAAGTTATTTGTTTTGTATTTTGTTCCCGAAAGGCGCGTGCCCGTTCCAACATTCCACTTTGGATTTGGGCTAGCTCCTGTTCGAGATTTTGAATAAATTCTTCGATCGATATAGTATACTTCTCCATGGTGTAGCGGCATAAAATGGAAACGGAATTTTTTTCCCGATCGCGGGGTCCGATTTCCACAATCAGCGGCACACCTTTTTTAATCCACTCCCATTTTTTTACGCCGCCATTGAGGTCGCGCCCATCGATGTGGATTCCTATGGGGCGATCGTTATAGCAAGTTTTTTCGACCTGTGCTCTTATTTGCGCACAGTATTCCTGAACGGTACTTTCATCTTTTTCGTGATGAATAATTGGTAAAATGACGACGTGCTGCGGAGCTAGGCGTGGCGGTAAAATTAGGCCATCGTCATCGGAATGGGTCATGATCAATCCGCCAATGAGCCGAGTCGAAACACCCCAGGATGACGTCCACGCGTATTGATTTTCTCCGTTACGCCCCATAAATTGAATGTTAGAAGATTGAGCAAAATTTTGCCCTAGGAAATGCGATGTCCCGGCCTGTAGCGATTTCCGATCCTGCATCATCGCCTCGATACAGAGTGTTTTCACAGCACCGGGAAAGCGTTCCATCTCCGTCTTTTTGCCACAGAGAACTGGCATTGCCATGTAACTTTCGGCAAATTCGCGATAACATTCCAGCATTTTTTCCGTTTCCGCTTCCGCTTCCGCACGCGTTTCATGGGCGGTGTGGCCTTCCTGCCACAGAAATTCCGACGTCCGCAAAAATAGACGCGTCCGCATTTCCCAACGCACGACGTTCGCCCACTGGTTGATGAGAATTGGCAAATCGCGGTAGGAGTGGACCCAGCGGGAGAAGGATTCGCCGATAATTGTTTCCGAAGTGGGGCGGACAATGAGCGGTTCTTCCAGGGGCGAAGCGGGAATCAATTTGCCCTGATCATCCGCCTGTAATCGCGTATGTGTTACGACAGCACATTCCTTTGCAAATCCTTCGACGTGTGTCGCCTCGCTTTCCAAATATTTTAGCGGAATAAATAGGGGAAAGTAAGCATTTTGGTGGCCTGTTTTTTTGAACATACCATCCAGAATACGCTGCATATTTTCCCAAATCGCATACCCCCAAGGTTTGATGACCATACATCCGCGGACATCGCTATTTTCAGCCAAATCGGCCTCCTTAATTACCTGCTGGTACCACTCCGGAAAATTCTCCGAACGCAACGGCGCTATGCCAAATTTTCTCATTCTTCTCTTTCTCTAGTGACCGCTGTCACCGTTGCAACTTTTTCTTACCACCGCCTTAATTTACCGTCAAAAACACTTTCAACGAGCCCAATTTCTAAAACCTAAAAGTAAAATCTCACCACATCTTAGGACTACGCAACCTAGAACTCACGCCACGAAATGATCCCCCAGTCCTGGATTATCTATCCATCCTTCAGTAAATTTTTGTCGCGAAGAATTTCAATAAAGTCCTCCACATCTTTTGAATCCGGGATATTGGGCAATGCGCTCCATATTTCCCTTACAAAATCTTCACCCAAGGAATTTTTCCCAATCTCTTCAACTTCGTCATCTTCGATCCCCCTACCTTTGACAAAACCTCTCACAAGACTCTTTATTATACCGATCATCTCGCCCTCTTCCAATCCCTCGGCTCGACCTTTCACCAAGCCTTCCGCTCGACCTTCTTCCAAGCCTTCCTGCTTTTTGTTTGCTTCAAGCTCATCGAGCATCTCCTGGGCTTCAGAAACTCTATCAATCTCCATTCGAAATATTTCCTCATCAACGTTACTCGTTTTCAAAATCTCTAATGCATCTGCCATTTCTTTCGTTTGAACTTCAGAAGGGACCCTATAACATTCCCTGCGATTTGTATCCTCCTCAGCCCACCATCGAACGCCTAATAATTTTAGCCACTCTTTCCCCGTTTGACCAATTTTACATCCTTTAACTATTTCAATGTCCTCTCCTTTTAGAATGTCCTCTACAGACGCCCTCAAGCCAATCATTGGATGTAAATCCATGCTTCTTTTTTCTTCTGGAGCTGCAACCAATTCTCCCGTTTGCGGATCCTCGACCAACCTTCCCATTTTTGTCTTCTCAACAGGACTGATAGTAAAATAATCAAGAAAGCCTATCACACGAATTTCTCGATTCGTTTGTTGCAATTTTTTCTGGTAATTTAAAAATCTTTTAAGCGGATTTCCAACATTCCTTCGCTGCATTTCTATATCAAAATAAAGAACATAACTCTCCTGTTGCGTTTCCCGACCTGGATGCACAACAGTGCACTCACATACGATGTCACAACGCAACTCCATCATGGCATTTTCCCTTGGCGATTCCGTTCTAGCCCTCTTTTCTCCGGAAATAGCCAGTTCCTTGGCAATTAATATCGTTCCACCTACAATTTTTATTGAAATAATATATTCTTTCGCTTTAGGATAAACCAAACTGTTCAACAAGGAAATCAACCTCTTGTTGGCATTATCCGGAGAAGCTAAATCGTCTTCTGCAACATCATTCCTTCCTAGAAACAATGACTTAAACGTTAAATCATAGGTTGGGTTAGCAATGCAAATAAATTTACCGCGCTCATAATTCCTACTTCCAACGGCAAAATCACACTCCATTTTGCCTTCTTCAAGGCCTTTATACGGCTTCCGCGCCCTCAGAAAAAGCGATCCTTCCGGAATTTTCTCTTCCTCGTCTCCTGTATCATGTGGATCCTCACTCTCCGTACTAGAGGAAACCGCAACCGACTTCTTCGGAAGAGCCTTTCTAGTCGTAGACTGTTTGGACACCTGTCGACTTTTTTGCCTACCACTAGCTAATAAACCAACCGGATCTAAAGCTAAACCACATAACAATTGCAATACACAAAGCTTAATAAAATCTCTTTTTAGCATTAAAACCTCCATTCTGGCCCTGAATATCAGAGTAATCAAAACAGCTATGTCAAGAAAAAAATTCAGTAAAAATAACTAACCCTATTTTTTTAGCTCTCCGCCGAAAGCTTCAAAAATACCGCCTCCAATTCTTTCCTTTTGGCTATATTCTCAGCTAGTAAATCCTTCGCCCCAATGATAATGTCCTGGGGCGCACGCGCTAGAAAATCTTTGTCTTGTAACTTCTTTTGATTCATCTCGATGAGCCGATCAAGCTGCTCGAGCTCTCGCCCTAAACGCCACTTTTCTTCTACCATGTCGAAACTACCCGTATCCATGTAGATAGACCCCAGTGCCACAACCGTCGTCGGTAACTGTAACGCCTCCGCCGTTTCGTCAAAAAATTGCGTCAATAATAAATATTTTATATCGCGTCGATGGCGATCGATTATTTCTTTTGCCAACGGATCCGCTTTGAAGTAAAATCTTACATCCCGACGGGATGCCAAACCAAATTGCGCCCTTAATGCCCGTACCGCAACCACCAGCTCCAGAACACGTTCAACCTCTTCGATCCATTCCGCCATTTTTCCGAAATCGATCTGGGATAAATCACGGCGTAATTTGTCACCACTTTCTAACAATTCCTCACCTAAAAATTTTTCCCCATAGCCGTGCCCTTGCCAAAGCTCCTCCGTAACAAAGGGAATAAAAGGATGAAACAATAGTAATAATTGGCGCAGAATGAGGTCGTGTACCGCCCAAACGGTTTCGTTGGTACGCATTTTTGAAATTTCGATGTACCAGTCGCAGTAGTCGCTCCAAAAAAAGGTATGTAAATTTTGTAGGGCTCGGCTGAATTCGTAGTCCGTCATCATGCGTTCGAATTCGTCCATCGTTTCCAATAGCTTGCCCAAAATGGCTCTATCGTCCACCTCCAAAGTACTACTATCGATACGTCCAATGATCGCCGCTAGAGAACTGCGATCGCCTTCCATGCCACCCTGCTGGCGAAACCGAAAGGAATTCCATAGCTTCGTGCAAAGTTTTCTCCCTTGAGCAACGCGATCCTCCGAAAATAAAATATCCTGGCCGTTGGGCGCCATCGATAGCAGACCGATACGCACACCATCCGCTCCATACTGCTCGATGAGATCTAGGGGATCCGGCGAGTTACCTAAACTTTTTGACATCTTTCGCCCGATATGGTCGCGAATAATGCCCGTAAAATAGACGTTTCTAAACGGAATGCGTTGGCTGATTTCGTCATCGGATAGCGCTTTTTCTCCGTCGCCGAGCAGACTCAATCCCAACATAATCATCCGTGCTACCCAGAAAAAAATGATATCGGGCCCCGTAACGAGATCCTCCGTGGGATAAAAATAATCGAAGCCCATCTCCTCCATCGCCTCCCCATCGGGCCAACCTAGGGTCGCTAGCGGCCAAATTGCCGAAGAAAACCACGTATCCAATACGTCTTCATCCTGCTCCCAATTTTCGAGATCTTCCGGTCCGTCGACCGATACGTGCCAGTTCTGCGGCTCGTTGCGATCTGTACCTTTTCGATACCACACCGGAATGCGATGCCCCCACCACAGCTGCCGACTAATACACCAGTCCTTAATATTGTCCAGCCAATGGGTATAAGTCTTCTCCCAGCGCTCCGGCCGAAAGCGAATGAATCCCTTCTGGACCGCCCGTTTGGCCTCTTCCACACAGGGGTACTTCAAAAACCACTGCTCCGAAAGCATGGGCTCCACGGGTACGTTGGCCCGCTCCGAAAACCCAACATTGTTGACATAGTTCTCCTCCTTTACAAGAAGGCCGTTTTCCTTCAAATACTCCCCTACCCTTTTACGCGCTTCGAAGCGATCCATTCCCGCAAATTCCGGTCCTGCCAAGTGGTTCAATTTTCCATTTTTATCGATTACGCCGATGACCGCCAATCCGTGGCGCTGGCCGATCTCGAAGTCCACCTCATCGTGGGCCGGCGTTATTTTTAACGCTCCCGTTCCGAAGTCTTTCAATACCGCTTCATCGGCGATGATCGGAATGGATTCCCGTAGGACGGGGCGCCAGCAATGGAGCCCTATAAAATCTTGGTAGCGTTCATCGGCGGGATATACGGCGACTGCCACATCGCCCATGATCGTTTCCGGACGCGTCGTCGCGACGGTGATGAATGTACCGGGTTTTTCGACGATTTCGTATTGGACGTAGTAAAGGGAGGAGTTTTGCTCACGCATGATAACTTCTTCGTCGCTGAGCGCGGTCATACTTACCGGACACCAATTGACCAGTCGCGATCCCCTGTAAATATATCCCCGCCGATACCACTCCACAAATGTGGCGAGTACGGCGCGGTAGTAATCGGGATCGAGGGTATATTTTAGGGCAGACCAGTCGCAGGAGACGCCCAATTTCTTGAGTTGGTCGAGGATAATATTGCCATGTTTTTCACGCCATTTTCGGGCGAGATCGAGGAAGGCTTCGCGGCCGACGTCGTGTCGCGTTTTATTTTCTTTGGCCAATTCTTTTTCGACCTTAATTTGGAGGGAGATTCCGGCGTGATCGGTGCCGGGAATCCAGAATACGGATCGATTTTTCTGCCTCGCTCGACGAACGAGAACGTCCTGAATCGTATTATTGAGGATATGGCCCATGTGGAGGATTCCGGTCACATTGGGCGGAGGAATAACGATGGTATAGGCGGTTTTATCTGGGAAAATCTTTCGCCTAAAAAGGTCATTTTCGAGCCATTTCGCGTACCATTTCCGTTCCAAATTGCCGGGCGAATAGGAGACTTTAATCATATTTGAAAGAATTTGATAATTGGAATTTTGGAAATTAAAAGTATAAAAAAGCATTTATGAAAGGAAATGGATTGCCATTCGATCTTCCGAGAAATTTTTTTAGAAAAGAGATATGTATGAAAAATATAAAATTATCATCAATATTTGTTTTATCAGTTACGTCGTATGGTGTGCATGCGAGTTTCTTTTGGTTTGCGGACGACCTTGGTTCATTGTCCAAGAAAGATATTGAGAGAGTTTCTTTCGGCATGTCTATTCCGCGCCCACTCTGTCCATTCAATGGGCAACCTACGCCTCTGGCTTCCACAAATATTCTTTTCAATTGGAAAACATTTTACTTTCACGATACACTCACAAAACGTGCGGTTATAGAAGCATTAACAGGACAGTACGAAAATCTCGACATAGATGTCATTCAGCATCTAGCGATTACCCGAGGAGATTTTGACAACCTCGAAGTTACCTTGCTGGATAACGACGAACCACTCAAAAGGTATCTACTAAAAATCAGAGAGGGAAAGTCGGCTTTAGAACTTTCGAGGTCTGCGCTTATTGTCTTACTAAGAGAACTGGGCGAGGCTTTGGGTTTATCGGACGAAGAGATTTTAGAGAAAATTAATTTATCACTAGGACTAAAACCCACTGAATAGAGCAAGACAGAAAGCATTCATTTTTCGGGATTACCTGAAAAACGAAACTTATTTTGGGTTGACAGTGTATGTAATGATCTAGAATGAGCAGCGGACTGGGTACTATGCGACTTAGAGCCGGCTAACTCCGCCAGGTCTGGAAGGAAGCAACGGTCGTCAGGCATCGGGTGCGCCGTAGACTACCTAGTCTTTTTTATTTTTAGAGCTTTTTTCTACTTTAGGCGGAGCAATTCCGTTTCGGGCCTAAATATTTCGAAAAATTTCCATTTACAGCGGATTTATTCTATCAACTGGCAGTCGTATAAAAATTTTATTAAATTTTATTTGAGATTTTTCATAAAATCATTACAACCTCATAAGGATGGTTTTAGAGTACTATAAGGTGAGGGTGGGAATGATTATTTGGAAGCACTTCGAGGCTTTGCCGGGGAATTGGACATCGAAGGGGCAGAGACGAAAAACGTCGAAGAGCTGATGGAGCTCCTAAGAAATGCCAAAATAACGGCCACCGACAATACGATCAAAGTAAAGATAGGCGAAGGATCCGATGTTGAGCCAAAGACTCTTGGGAACGCTGAAAAACCGAATAGCGCAATACTAAGAGCATGTGGCGACGATGCGGAAATTAAATCACTTCTGGATAGTGGAGATGCCAAGACACGTGCCCTTATATACACTGCATTTATGAAATTTGATCCTGAAGAGCTTCAAAAAGCTGCAGGTGGTGATCCAAATGATCAAAGGATTCTTATTCAGAATTTAAACATTGCAAAGAAATCCTATGATTTGTTTGGGTTGATTAAGAAGTTTAGCAATGCAGGAAAACGAGATGGAATTGCAAACCAAATAAAAGATATTCTTACTAAGCTTTCTCCGGAAGATTTGAAAAAAGTTTTGCAAGAGCAAAACAACTGTAAATTTACACTGTTAACTAGTGCTGCATCCAGGGATGATCCTAAAGCTTTGCAGGCTATAATCGATGCCTTTGGAGAGAATAAAACAGCTTTGAAAGAAACTCTAATGCAGCAAGATGGCAATGGCGATACATCGTTGACCGCAGCTATGGCGTTTAAAAAAGTGGAAGTTTTCGAAGCTGTAATTGATGCCTTTAAGGATAATAAGGCAGATTTGAAAGAGATCCTGTGGCGGCAAGATGGCAGAGGCGAAACAGCCTCCGCGGCGAAGCCGCGGGACAGGTCTAAAAAAGAAAAAAAGACCCTAGCGGCCGAGCCCGGCGCAGAATGCGCCGGGCTCGGCCGCTAAAAGAGGTCAAGGAGTCTACGACTCCTTGCGGGGGATCCAGGGGGGCGGAGCCCACCTGGGTAACCGGAGCCCCCTGGTTAAGCCCAACTTCTCGACGAAATCACTCTCGGTCCAGACGGAGATATTTTTTTTTCGGGCGGCATCCAATTTTTGTCCTGCGTCGGAACCGGTGATGAGGACATCGACGGCTGCGGACAAGGTATTGGCAACGGAACCGCCATTTTTTTCGATCAACGTTTTTGCCTGAGTGCGCGTAAATTGTTGCATTGTTCCGGTGAAAGCAAATACTTTCTGGGCAAAATGGGGATTATGTTGTGCGGAAATTTCTTCAAATTCGAAATCAATTTTTTGGAATTGTTGAAGTAAATCTAAATTTTTGGGATCACGAAAATAGTCAAAGATGCCCTGAGCAACCTTTTGGCCAACTCCACGGATACGTTCAAGGTCTTTGGTGGAAGCCGAAAATAATGCATTCCAATGGTGAAAATAATTCGCCAAATCTTTGGCCATTTTTTCGCCAATCGATGGAATACCTAACCCATCGATGAATCGCCAAAGTTCTGTTTTCTTACTGTGTTCAATATTTGAAAGCAGGCGATTCACCGATTTATCGCCAAAATTTTCCAAAAGGTACAAATCATCTTTTTTAAGTGTGTAAATATCTGCAGGGGTTTTTATTCGTCCAATTTCGACCAGTTTGCGTACGACCGCTTCACCCAAACCGTCGATATCCATGGCTGTTTTGGAAGCAAAATAAATGATTTTTTGAATTATTTGTTCCGGACAGTTCGCATTTGGGCAGCGCCAAGCCACCTCTGCGGGTAAGCGGATAAGACGTACGCCGCAGCAGGGGCAATCCGTGGGAAAAATTAATTTTTCTAGACCGCTTTCGGGACGATTTTCCGATTTCACACCTACGATAGCCGGAATGATTTCGCCCGATTTTTCGACGATAACCGTATCGCCAATGCGAATGTCCTTTTTCGCGATATCATCGGCATTATGGAGGGTCGCCCGCGCTACACAGGATCCCGATAAATTCACGGGATCCAACTCAGCAACCGGCGTAACGACACCGGTCCGCCCCACCTGAAATGTAACATTTCGTAAAATTGTTTCTCCGCGCTCGGGCTCAAATTTATAAGCAAATGCCCATCGCGGCGCCTTCGCCGTCGCTCCCAATTGCTCCTGCAACACACAGTCATTCACCTTAAATACGACGCCATCGGTCGTGTACGGTAACCGCTTGCGCTTCCTATCGAGTTTCCGAATGATATCAGCAATACCATTCAAATTCGCTACAATATGGTAATAGGTTTGCGAAACGAAGCCCCGTTTCTGTAAAAACGGATAAATTTCGCTCTGTTTTTCTAAACCATTGCCCATTCCGATCCCGTAGAGTAAAATTTTCAAGTGCCGCAATCGAACCGTTTCGCTATCCATCAATTTCAGCGTTCCCGATGCCAAATTCCGCGCATTGGCAAATGCCATCTCCCCCACCTGGACACGTTCGGCATTAATTCTTTGAAAAACTTCACAATCCATATACACTTCACCGCGGATCTCGATCAAATCGGGAACATGCTCAATGTATAGCGGTAAGCCTTCGATCGTTTTGATATTATCGGTTACATCATCGCCCTCAACACCGTTTCCGCGCGTCAGTGCATACTGCAACTGGCCCCTCTCGTAAACTAAATTTACCGCAAGTCCATCGATCTTCGGTTCAATGACATACTCAATGTCCCATTCGGTCGCTAACAATTTGCGAATGCGCGCGTCAAAATCAAAGATGTCATCCAAATTATATGTATTTTCCAAACTGAGCATCGGCGTATAATGCTTGCGCGTCAGTAAATTTCCACCGCGATCATCGCCAATACCAAATGCATCCACCGCTTCGGGTAACAGCGATTCGAGATGCAACAGCTCGTTCTTTAAACAATCATACTCAAAATCCGAAATCTCAGGCTGCGAATCTTTGTAATATAAACGATCATGGCGCTCGATTTCTACACGTAGCTGCAAAATTTTTTTCTGAATTTTTTTCTTCTCCTTCGAAGTTAGCACAGCCATAACTTCCTCCCACACTATGCTCCCAAACGCTTCCCCAACATGAGATAATTCGCAACATAATCTATTACCGCTTCCCGCAATGGCGTTAACGGTCGCTCGTACCCGATCGCACGTAACTTTTTAATGGAACCACAGGTGGAATACTGGTACCTCGCCCGCAAATTCTCCGGCATCTCGATGAATTCAATGCGGTGCGGCCTACCCAAAACCTCAAAAATCGGCTTTACGAGATCAATCCAGGTACTCGCTACCCCCGAACCTAAATTGTAAATGCCCGCTGTTCCATGACCCTCGACCGTTTCCGGAACATTGCCTAAAAAAATAGTCATGTCCGCCGCATCCTTCACATATAAAAAATCGCGTTCCTGATAACCGTCGGCATAGTGAGGATGGTAACTCTTAAATAACTGTACTTTGCCCATCTCCAAAATCCGCCGATATGCCCGTGCAACCATGCTGATCATGGAACCCTTGTGATCCTCGTTCGGTCCAAATACGTTGAAATACTTCATGCCATATAACGCCATACCCCGCGAATAGGCGTAAATGTCAAATAACTGCTTCGAATAAGCATACATATTAAGCGGTCGTAGCTTCTCCAAGACCCCGTCGTCATCCATCCCATTCTCACCATCTCCATAGGTCGCCGCAGATGAGGCATAGACAAATCGAATCCCACGGCTAACGGCATATTGGGCGAGATCTTTCGTAAATTCAAAGTTGTTCTTCATCAAAAATCGACCGTCGGTCTCCATCGTATCCGCACAGGCCCCAAGATGAAAAATTGTTTTAAAATCATTCCCCTCCGGACCTCCTAAATAGGTAAAGAGATCATCCGCATCAACGTAATCGCAAAAACGTAGGGGAATGAGATTCCTATAGCGGTCATCATTCGATAGCCGCTCACAAATGACGATGTTCTCCAAACCTATACGATTGAGTGCCCATACCACCGCGCTGCCAATTAATCCGGCACCGCCGGTTACTAATATTTTTCCTTCGGATAATCGCATCTTCTACTCTTTCTTTAAAATCCCCACCCACAGGGGTTAGGGGGCAAAAGCGCGCGGGATACCCGCGCGGAGCCTGGGACGTAGTCCCAGGCTCCACAAGGCAACGCCTTGGCTTTTGCCCCCAACACGACGCTCCTAATTTTCTAATAAAATCCCACGTACCTCAACTCTTTTTTTCTACGTCTTTTTCAGCTGTTGTTTTTCATACAAGCTACGGTAGAGGGTATTCCCGGCAAGCAAACTATCATGGGATCCCTGCTCGACGATCATTCCGTCTTCAAAAACCAACACTTCGTCCACAATGGACATCATACTGAAGCGATGGGAAATCATGATTACCGTTTTATCTCGGGCGATAGTTTTAACAGCTTTATAAATTGCCCGTTGGCTTTCCGAATCGAGTGACGACGTAACTTCATCGAAAATTAGGATCGGACAATTGCGTAAAAACACGCGAGCGAGAGCGATTCGTTGCCGCTGTCCTCCGCTCAGGCAATTTCCCGATTCGCCGATCACCGTATCGTAGCCATTGGGCATTTGCGTGATAAAATGATGGGCACAGGCCATTTGTGCGGCTCGTACGACTTCGTTTTGGGAGGCATCGGGTCTTCCCCAGATAATATTATTAAAGACCGTATCGTTGATTAGTGCTGGATCTTGTGGGACGTAACCGATATTTTGTCGCAGATCATGTTTAGCCATTTCGCGCAAATTGATTCCATCGATTAGAATATTGCCCTGATCGGGATCGTAAAAGCGCAGGACCATATTGACGAATGTCGATTTACCGGCTCCGCTACCTCCGACGAGGGCATAGGTTTTACCGTGGTTCATTGTGATATTAATTTCCCGGAGGACGTCATGGCCGAATGTATAGGCAAAGGAAACATTTTGGAATTGGATATCGCCCCGTAATTTTTCGACATAGATCGGATTTTCGGGATTCACAATTTTTTCCGGTTCATTTAAAATGGCCTCGATACGATCGACGGCCGCCATACTCGTCTGAATTTTATTGCTGATATCGCCCAGACGTTTGATCGCATCGTAGCCGAAATAGAGCGCCGTTGCGAGGGACATAAAAATTTCCAATTTCAATCCACGCTTATAGGCGTAAAACATGGTAAATCCAACGCCCGCCGCCGATAAAACTTCCACAATTGGCGAAATAACGAGCTGGTATTTAACCACCTTCAGGAAAGCATCGGAAAACGCATGGCAAGCGGTTTGGTAACGCATAATTTCCTGATCCTCCAGACCAAACGCACGTACCTCCTTAATGGCCGACAGATTATGATTCAATTTATCGATAATCGCAGCCGTACGCCCTTGCATTTGCCCTGATCTTTGTCGTAGGTGCTGACCAATCTTTCGGATAGGGAAAATAAACAAGGGTAAAGCCGTCAGAAACAGGAGTAAAACGAACAATTCGGATTGGCTGATACAGAGGTAAGTCAAATAGCCTATCGCTCCAATGAGTACCATCATTCGGGTGATGACATCGCTTGAAATATCAACCAAGTTGGTTTGAATAATGGTACTCGCATTGATCGACCGCGAAATGAGTTCCGAAGGGGGATAATCGTTAAAAAACCCCAGGTGTAGTCGCTGAATTTTTTTAAAGATCATCACGCGCAAACCTTCGATAATATGTTGGCCACAGGCGGCGAAATAGTAGGAGCTCAAAAAGCCCGATAGGCCACGGATGAGCATGACGAGTACGGGTAACAGCACGATACCACTCAGCATCATTGAGGAAATTTCCTTACCACTAAAGAGCATACCCGAAGCGTACTTTAGAATCATTGGAACACCGAAGCCACTCGATAGGCCATAGATGATGCCACTTACGATTGCGATCGAGACCTCACCCTTTGCATTTTTCAAAAAGCAGAGGTAATTCAATAAATTTCGCACTCCCAGCTCGCGCATAGGCAAAAGCATGTACAATTTTTAAAATCTTCAAATACTAAAACAATGTATAAAAAAATACTTCTGGAACTCCGGCTACCCAGAGGGCTCCGATTGCCCAGGGGGCTCGGCCGCTAGATCAAGAATAAATCCTTTGACTTTTTTTAGCGGCCAAGCCATGCGCAATTTGCGCATGGCTTGGCCGCTATCAAGTTTGCCCCCGCGGCGAAGCCGCGGGCGGGCCTCTTAGCCACTGCGGATTGATCCAGGTCCAGGGGATGGATCCCCGGCGAGAGTCCAGAGGGCAGCGCCCTCTGGACAGCGATCCCCTGGCTAAAATTCGATCTAATTCTCGCCGATGGACCAGCGACGCTTCAGGTCTGTAAATTTCTGTGTTCCGAGTACTTTTCCAATTCCGTGATTAATCGTTTTTAGTAGAGGTGATCCCTGGGCTACGCAAAAGGCATATTCCTTGGTCATATTTAGGGAAATGTATTCGAGCTCCGGATTTTTTGCAATCCAATGCTGTGCCGTATTTTTATCGATCAGGGCGAGGTCCAATTGCCTTTGTTGCGTATCCAGCAGGGCTTCGAGCATTGCTCCCGTCGTATTGAAAGTAACGATTTTCGCACCCTGGATGCAAGCCGATCGAATATAATTTTCCAAGTAAGTACTTTCCAAAACGCCTATTTTTTTGTCAACGAAAGATAATTTTTCACTAGTATTTCCTTTATGTTTTTTGGGCACAACGGCACCGAGATCAGTGCTCAAATATCCATTGCTAAATTCAAAATTTTTCTCCACAACCGCATCTTTGAGCCACGCCCCTAGCACAATATCGATGGCCTTATCGCGGAATTTTTGACCCATTTCGGTTACATCTATAGGTTGGAATGTGTAGCTTAATTTTCCCTCTTCCGCGATCAATTTTACTAAATCGACTTCAAATCCTGCAAAATTATCCTTCTGTTTCGAAGTAAAGGGAAAACAATCCGATAAAACACCGATGCGCGTAACCGCCTTGGAAGCAACTGCAGGAAGAGTTACTTCTATCTTAGTCTCTTCGACTTTCACTGGAGCGGTCTGATTTTCAGAATGCCGTTCCTTGTAGGAAAACATATAATCGGCGAGAGCTTTCGCAACATCGGCATGTTGCTGCGTAATGGTAATGCCCTTAAAAAATGAAATCCCCTGCTCCTTCGTCTCTACGGGCTCATCGGCAATCACTCGGTTTATTCCTGAAATAAGGTATAATAATCCGAAGTATAAAACTTTCCTATCCATGTGACGACTTATTGCCTTTTCCGCGAAAAGGTCAACGCATTATGGCAAAAAATTTGACAACATTAAACCAAGGGCTACTCGCCCTTGAATCCCCGCCAGGAGGCACCGCCTCCTGGACCTGGATTAGCGGTTTCATCCAGTGGCAATGCCACTGGATGAAACCGCTAAGGTCCAAAGGACTATTTATATTGAGCGCCACTCCTGTGCAAAATTGCACAGGAGTTGCGCTCAATTAAAAAAGAAAAAACTTGACCTTGCGGCCGAGTCAGGCGCAGAATGCGCCTGGCTCCGGCTGTAAGGATGAGGTCAAGGAGTCCGTGACTCCTTGCGGGGTCTGGGGCGGAGCCCCAGAGTCATCATTAGGTACGGACATAGGCGATTTCCGCCCATTGTCCCAGCGATTTTGTATTTGTAAAAAACGAGTCCCAATGGCGTTTGATAATGGGGATAAAGGCGGCTTTCACGGATTCGATCTCTTCGACTAAAATTCCGCCCAACGATAGAGCGCCGTATTTTTTCACCGTGTTGACCAAAATCGAAGCGTGTTCGATCAAAACGGACGCCAAAACATTAGCGACGATGAAATCTGCCCGGTGGCCTAAAATGCCCTCATTAATCCCAGCAACTGCGAATGTGACGGACGAAACATCATTTTCCGCCGCATTTTTCTCGCTAATTCTTACTGCATCGGGATCGATATCGAAGCCGTAAACCGTCCTAAAGCCGAATTTCGCCGCTGCGATCGAAAGGATGCCCGAACCACAGCCGATATCGATAGCTTCTTTCAAAAATAAATCCTTTGAAAACAAATTCCGATATTCGACAATACGTGCCAAACACAATTTTGTCGTCTCATGAGCACCCGTTCCGAATGCCATTTCTGCATCCAAATAAATGGCAAATTGGTTTTTGGGTACCTCATAATTTTCCCGCTCCCAAAGGGGAACGATATGCAGTGGACCGATGTTAAAAGACTGCAGATATTTTTTATATTCATTTTGCCAATCGCAATCTTGAATGATTTCGTAGATCGGGGTTTTGTCGACCAATGGCGGAATTTGTTTTTGCAAATCCTTCCATGAATTTTGAAAATCGCCCTCGAAATAGCCACACAACTGGCATTGAGCATCAGTTTTTTCGATCGTCCACAGAGTTTGCTCCATTTCGCCGAGTAGAACTTCGACGACTTTCGATTCGTTCGGTAATAAATTTAAAGAGACCCTATTCATGTTCGATTTGTTGTACAAATTTTCTGGGATCCGATGCTCCAAAGAAGGAGGTTCCGGCTACGAGAACGTCGGCCCCCCTTTGAATACAAAGTCGCGCATTATCTAGGTGAATACCGCCATCGATTTCAATTTTAACGGTGGGATTTTTTTTTCGAATCATTTCAATTTTTTCCAGTGAACTTTTGATAAATTTCTGCCCACAAAATCCGGGATGTACGCCCATAACAAGTACGAGGTCCACAAAATCTAAATGGGGGAAAATTTTTTCGATGGCCGTCTCCGGATTAATCGCCAACCCCACCTGTTTTCCAAACGATCGAATGGCTTGCAACGCTTCCGCAATGGGACACAGCGACTCCACATGGATTGAAATCAGGTCAGCGCCGGCTTCCGCAAACTGTTTTAGAAAATATTCCGGATGATCGAGCATCAAATGAACATCAAAAAAAAGATCCAGTTCACAGTCAGTAAGCGCCCGAACTACCTGTGGCCCAAAGGCTAAATTCGGAACAAAATATCCATCCATGACGTCGATGTGTAACCAACGCGCTCCGCTTTCGCGAATTTGAATGACACTCGATCGCAAATCCGTAAGATTTCCTGCTAAAATTGACGGCGCAACGGTAATTTTCATCGGGGAAATCCTCACCAAATATTCACCAAAAGCGCACAAATTTCCCTTGCCAAACGCCCAATAAGTTGGGGAACAGCCTGGTCGCGAAGGGAATGAAAATGAGTATACTTTTCCAGATCCATACTGGCTTCAACCCGCTGGCGCTCCAGTAAAAAACGTCCCTCTCGATCGATGAGCGTACATTCGGCAATGACGTGAAGATCGAACGATAAAACAATCGAGGTATCCTTAGGATCGTAGGTAGATTTCTTCTGTGAATAGTCGACAATCTCGACCTGTAAATGGGTATTGGCTTCATTTTTACCCGTCAATTTTAGGGACGTACTTCGCTGGATAGCTTTGATCAACTGAGCGGTAAGCGTTCCGGAGGCCTTAGGGCAAAGGGAACTATTTTTGATCGGTTCAATGTAAATGGATCGTACGATATCCGTTGGACCAATACCACTGCGATAGTGAGCGCATCCGCCCAAAACCAATACCATAAGCAATAGGATAACCCGCATCATCGCCGATCCTCTTACCCCTAGGCCTCATCCGAAACGAAGACATCCTTCGATTTCACAAATGGTGTAACACTTTTCTCACTGACGGGATCGACGCGGTCATCTTTTTGATCCATAATGCGGTCTTGCACCATCGCTGCGGCAACGAACTCATCATTACTGGCGGCAACGGACTCATCGTCACTCTGTGGTTTATAGGATGGGAAAAGGAAATCAACGGGTGTCGATTTCGGTTTTTTACCTCCGCTGATTTCCGCTATTCTCGATCGCGCTTGATCCGCTGCTGATGTGTAGGGCGCAAAATCAATCGCCAAGCGATAGAATTTCAGGGCTGCTTTTTTATTATAACGGGAATTGAAATAGAAGTCTCCCAATGAAATTTTTGACCTCACAATCGATTCCTCTAACTCTCGAATTGCATTTTCCGCGAAACTAGCCTCCAGATGCTGCGGAAAAAGTACTATGAACTCCCTATAATGACGGCGGGCTATTACTGCTCCACCTTGATTATATTCCTCACCTCTCACCAAGTTTCTATAAATTTTTGCTATCTTCAAATAGACACTGGGCACCTCTATCGAATCGGGGTACAAATCGACGATCCGATCCAATGCGTCGATCGCCTGATCATAGCGTTTGGCCGCTAGCTGTAAATTGGCGATTTCATTCAGGGCCTGCGGCGCGTAGCGGCTAAAGGGGGCATATTTTACGACTAATTCATAACTTTTTATGGCCAAATCAAAGTCGCGAAATCCGGGAATTTTACCGAAATAGCGTGGACGAATTCCTGCCTGAAGTGTATTAGCAATTTGAAAACAATGCTCCACAGATTGCGTAAAGAAAGGACTTTCCGGATGATATTTTGCGATTTTTGTAAACATTTTCACCGCTAACGAAAACTGATGATCCTTTTCATACCACTGACCACGGAAGAAATATGCTTCCGATGCTGCGCTACTTGTTTTATAATCTTTGCAAATTTTCTCATACAACTTTAGTGCCGTTTTTGAATCTCCCCGCGTTTCGGCATTTTGCGCCTGAATCTCCAAATCTGCCAATGGTATCTTCTTCGCCTGGAATTTATGCCGACTTCTCATACTCCTCCTACCCATATGGGAATAGGAAAAATACGGGAAACTTGTACCAAGCAGTAAAAAAATAAACGCTAAACGTAACTTATAGGCCACGCCAATAGAACAAACAAACCTTTTTCCTTTGATCAACAAAAAACTTTTGTGGAGGCTCCGGCTGCCCAGAGGGCTCCGCCCTCTGGACTCCCGCAAGGAGGCTAAGCTTCCTTGACCTCGTCTTTGCGACCCAGACCTGCGCATACTGCGCAGGTCTGGGCCGCAAGGTCAAGAGTAGACTCTTGGAC
>JAIRLD010000006.1 GCA_031259665.1 Puniceicoccales bacterium
CGAGGTTTGCACTCTGTGCAAACCTCGGGCCGGAGAATCCAGGTCAAGGGGCTGGAGCCTCTTGGAAACAAACAACAATTTGACAATATGGAAATCGATCAGTGGTTAAAGTTAGTTGAATATGGCGATCATCCGCATCCGGAGGGTATCCAGCGGGTAACGAAGGAGGCAGCTGCCGAAATGCAGCGGAAATTTCGATCATTGCGGGCGCGGTTGGCACGGAAATTTGGTGGTATACCGATCTATATAGGTCACCCCGATGATGAGAATTTTTCCCGTTTACCCGGCCATAGCGATACGCGCTCCTACGCCTGGGTTCAGGATATCGAAGCTCGGGAGGATGGGATTTGGATTTTACCCCGATGGTCTGAGGATGGGCGAAAATTGATCGAAAATTCCTATTTCAAATTTTTGTCACCGCGTTGGGAGATGAAATGGGAAGACGGTGTATTGAGGCCCATTCGACTCGTTTCCGTAGGATTAACGAATCATCCCAATATTCTTGGCGACGCGATTGCAAATCAGGAAATGATTGCCGATGATGGGGGAGTTATTCCCGTTGCGATTGCCACAGATTCCGATGAGATGTCCGCGGAAGAAGGGGAGAAAAAGAAGAGTAGGAGAAGAAGAAAAAGTCAGGAAAAAATCGCAACGGAAAGCGAAGCCGATTCAGCCGAGTGGGATCCGCAAGTCTTACAGGAGATAAATCGTTTATTAAAGCAATTATTTGCGGTGGATTTGAATCAATCCATTGGTGAAATTGAAAGTCGATTGATGGCGATTACGGAACAGGCGCGTCTGTGGCGCGATCATGGCGAAGTTCTCGAGAGTAGTAATGGGGAACTCGCCTCCGAGTCGGAGCGGTTCTACCGGATCGCCTGCGAGAAGGAATGGCAAGTCAAAGAATTGGCGGAACAACTCAGGAGCGAAAAGGATCGTTCCGGAGAACATTTTGTGAGTTTCGCCGTTAGCCACGGACTGATTTTGCCCAACGAGTCGACGGAGTGGAAGGAGAAATATATCGCCGATCCTCACGGTGCGTCGAATGAACTGTTGAAGCGAACCTGTATCCTCAACACGACGTCTAAAACGGATCACCTGCGCGAAAAAATGAACACCGACGGTAAGGCACAAATTCTGGCCTTCGTCAATGAGCGCATGGAAAATAATGGGGAAAATTATACGGAAGCTTGGCTCGCGGTTAAAAAGTTACATCCCACACTCTTTTAGAAAAAATAGCTGGGAAATGGGTAGAGATATTATTCCCACCCACCCAACTTTTTTTGACTCATGATGACGTGATTGGCAATGGTTGTCAAGTCTTTTCAATGAATATTATTTAACAATTTTATGATCTCTAATTTTTTTATTATGGACACGCTCATTTTATCCAATTCAGCCCTCGGTACGCATGAGGATTGTATCACTAAATATGCAAAAACGGCCATTAGCCCTCGTCGTTTAGTGGTACTCGACACTACGGATCCCGATCAGATCATCCACGCAACTGCCAATAGCTTACCCTTTGGTGTTACCGATGACGAGGCTGCCGCCGGCGAAATCGTTAATGTCGATCTCCTCGGCTGTTCCAATACCATCAAAATTGCGGCCGGTGCCGCCATCGAGGCCGGTGCGCTCCTGATTGCCGGCGCCGATGGCAAGGTACTACCCTTACCAACGGATGAAGGAAATTATATTTGTATTGGTCTTGCCCTTTCCGGTGCATCCAGCGGTGGCGATGTGGAAGTGCTTACATCCTTACCTTATCCTTACGAAATTACGGAATAATTTTAAAATTTTTACTATGAGTACCTATGAAATTCTTCCCAAAGATGACGGTTTTCAAGACTTTGGCACAGTTTGTGCTGCAAATGAGTCTCGGTTTACTGCAGCGCATTATTCAGAGCCTCTCACCGCATTCACCGTCGGATGGAAAGACCGAGAAAAAATAGAATCGTTGCTCGATTTTATAGCTCCCATTATCAATGTAGCGCGTCGCTTCGAATTTAAAGTTGCCGACAATAACCAGGCATTTTTATCCGAAACGGACGATATTCGCTCCATCGGCTCCGCATTCAAGCGCGTCGAATTTACAGGGACATCGGTTACTTCGAAAACATTTAATAAAGGTTTAACCATCCGGGTCGACCACGATGACGTGGCCGGTGATGATTGGCGCGAACGCTACGTGCAGTTGCTACTGCAACGCCTTTACCGCAATGAGTTGCGTCGGGCAATCGCTGCCCTAGATGCCAATGCGCTGACTTTGGTCGAAAATTACGTCTGGAGTAACACCACAGGGACTCCCAATCCAGATGCCGATATCCGTACGGAATTAGAAGTCGCTATGAATATTACGGGAGTCCGTCCCAATCGCCTGATTCTCGGCGAAGGTGCATGGGATATCCGGGCCAATGCCTACGACCACCAAAATAACGCCGGCGCAAATCGCTCCGCCTCCCTCAATTTGGAAGAGTTCGCCCGCAAATTGTTCATCGATGAGGCGCGCATTGTCAATGCCCGCTACCAGACTTTGGCAACGGAAAAGTCGGCCTTCCTCGGCAATTCGATCTACGCATTTTATACCAACGACGAAATGATGAAGGACGAACCGGCTAATATTAAACGCTTCGTAACGCCCATCGATGGCAATTCGCCCTTCCGCGTCTACGTAGAAGAACATAGCAAATTTAGCGACATCACCGTCGAACATTACAGCAATATCGTAATCACTTCCGCAGGCGGCATCCGCAAATTAGTCGTTACCGCTTCTGCGGGGTAGCACCCCGTGGCGTTGAAGGGAGAATCCTTCCCCCTTAACCCCCTGCCAGGGGATGGGATCCCCTGGACCTCCGGGACAGCGTCCCGTGGCATTGAAGGGAGAATCCTTCCCCCTTAACCCCCTGCCAGGGAATAGTATCCCCTGGACCTCCGGGACAGCACCCTGTGGCATTGAAGGGAGAATCCTTCCCTCTTAACCCCCCTTTTTCAGGGTCGGCCCGATGTTTGCACGAAGTGCAAACCTCGGGCCGAAATCCGGGGCAAGGGGCTGGAGCCCCTTGCGGGGTCTGGGGCGCTGCCCCGAGAAATTTAGAAAAAACAAACCTATGAAGACAACTTGGATAACGATAAAGGTGGAAGATTTGTACGCCTATTTGGTGGCGGCGCAGGTCGATATTTTGAGGAAGTGCGCATTGGCGAAAAACCAGGGCGATCCGGTGGCGGAAGTAATCCGGGACATTTCGTTAAAAGTTCGCGCGCAAATTGCGAGTAATAAAAAAAATGCGCTCAGTCAGCAGCCCTATGCCATTCCACCGGAACTGAAAAGCGAAGCCTGCATACTCATTTTGGAGGTGGCGCAGACGCGTATTCCTGGTCTAAAGCTAACGGTGGATCAAATTCGTCTAGCCGATCAGGCACGCTTACAGCTGCAAAGGGTTATCAACGGCGAAATGTTAATTTCTGTGCCCGAGGATCGCCTAGCGGGAGTACAAAAATCAATTGAAGTGGTGTCCTATCGGCTAAGGGTTGCAACGGATCGGTATTTGAAAGGATTTTAATGAAACAGCCACAGGAAGGAATTTTGGAGCATTTTCAGGATCATATTTACATGATTTTACGTTCTAGAAATGATTTTCAAGGCCTTCGCATTGCCAGTCGCAAGCGGAGTAATTTGGAGACTTTTTGCGAACAACTCGTTCTGGAAGGTATTGGTGAAGGTCTATTCGTTTCGCCACCGTTACCGCGGAAATTGATTGAAAATGTTCTCGGTCCGATCTACGAGCGAATCGATTTTTCCGTGCAAGTTATCGAAAATATAATCACTAATCAGACCGGACGTAGTGCCATTCTCATCGCCGAAAAGGTTGCTTCTCTCCTTCATTTACATGCGATCAACTTCGGCGAAAATGTGTGGACAATTACCTGCCGTACCCAAGACCCTTGGACCTTCGAAGGCGATACCTGTAAAAATGTCATCACCATACATTTTACAACAATGGGTAGTGTTCAGATGGGGTTCTACCCCGGGACAGCGCCCCGTAGCATTGAAGGGGGAATTCTTCCCCCTTAACCCCCTGCCAGGGGATGGAATCCCCTGGACCCACAGGGTCGGCCCGAGGTTTGCACTGCGTGCAAACCTCGGGCCGGAATCCAGGTCAAGGGGCTGGAGCCCCTTGCTGGGTCTGGGGCGGAGCCTCAAAACAAACCAACAATAGCGACGATGAAAATTTTTTTTGGAGATATTAATTTAGCAAGTGGGATCGAGTACGGCGAGACACCGATTGATTTCAAGATTTTTGGACAGCGTGCGGTTCAGGTACTGTCGACGATTCGCGGAGATGAAGCAAAAGCCGTCGATCGCGGTAATTTGACGACACGCCTCGAATTTCGCGTGAGGAAAAGACACGATACGGCCGAAGCTGCTCAGAATTATGCGATCCGCCACGCATCGGAACTGCGCGATTTACAAACCGATTTGACCATCGTCGGCGAACCGAGTAATACTGGCTATTATTTGAAAAATGCGGTGGTTTCCAGTGTGGAATCGGTGAGTAATGGCAACGTTTCGGAACATTTTTACAGGATTGTGGGGGGAGCGGTAACTTTGGCGGAGAGGTAGATGTGCACCCGTCTGCGGCATAGCCGCAGAGACCTTTTAAAAAAAGGTCTAGGAGGTAAACCTCCTACGGGTGCACAAAGAACGGCAATGGATTAACATTTAGAGATATGGTTATTTTAGACAGCAATACAATTCGGGTACGGGTAGACGTACTATCCTTTGATGCGCCGATCGACGACGTACGCAAGCAATTGGTACAATTTTGGCGGTGCAATGATTTACAATTTCGGGTTGGAATTTTTCACGGCAACGAAGTCATCGACGTCGGCAATTTTGCGGCCTTACATTTGTCGGTACGTTCACTGGACGATGGTAATCCGCCCTCGGGAAGTACGGCGAGTTTGATGTTAGGTTCGGCGACGACTTTTGATACGACGGTAACGGCTGAGACCTGGGCTACGGGTGCAAAGCAACATGCAGAGATTACATTTTCTGCGGCGGACAATGCCTTAGAAGCGGGAGAATACTGGATTAGTTTCTGGGCGACGACTGAAACGGGTCACACGGTAACGCTTGGGTCCGGTGTATGTAAGGTTTTAGAGAATGGGGGCATTTCGTTGACGCCACCGGAACCTAAAGAGAACTACTACACGGCGGAAGAATGCGATGAGAAGTTTGCATTAATCGGTAGCGAGGACGTGGACTTGTCCAATTATTACACCAAAACGGAAACCTATAGTCAGACCGAAGTGGGTGAAGTGTTGGAGGATTATTACACCAAAACGGAAACCTATAGCACGCTAGAAAACTACTATACGACGGAAGAGTGCGACGATAAAATTGAGGAAGAATTAGGTAGCACATTGGAAAACTACTACACGGTGGAGGAGTGTGATGCAAAAATTGAGGAAGAATTAGGTAGCGCGCTGGAAAACTACTACACAGCGGAAGAGTGCGACGGTAAATTTACACCAATCGATGGCGGTGGAGGCAGCGGTAGTGGCGATAGTGGCCTAGTTCCAGAAAATAAAGGTGAACTCGTCATCGGTAATGGCAGTGGAGCCGCTTTACTCACCGCAGGACAAAATCGACAGCTGCTCGTCGCTAATCCCAATGCTACCTTGGGTGCCGAATGGAGCAATTATCCCTGGCAACTGCTCCAGGAAATTACTATTACTAATCCCGTTGCCTCCGTTAGCTTTGAAAACGCCTTCAGTGCGGGATCGTTTTGGCATTATAAACTTAGTTATAATTTTATTACAACATCCAACGATGGCGAACGTCTCCTTATGGTCTTCGGCTATGACAATGACGGTACGACGATCTGGGAAACGAGTACCGGCGAATATAGCTATAACACGAGCGATTTTGCTGGAGCTGTTGCCAAATACGCAACTTACCAATTTGTCGATGGTTTTTTCGGTTTTGGTAATGATAGTGCAACCTACCGCAATAATGGAGGTTGGATGCACGGCGAAATGGATTTGTGGAATGACGGTAATGTTACCCATAAGGTCCAAGCTCGCACCTGTACAAATGGTTACCGTATTTCTAACGATTCCTTCATTGCTATCGGCGGTATTTATAATTTTATTTACAAAAATGTTGGTGCGAAGGTGATCCGTTCGTTGAAGATTTACGTTACCAATGGTACCCTAACTTCCGGGAGATTTACGCTTTATGGAATACACTGATAGGGATGATTTGCTTCAACAGCTCGAACGTTTGGTCGAGGAAATTCGCCTCCAACTCAATGATCTCGATCAGACACTCCATGCCGAGATCGAAACACTTCAATCGCAAATCAATAATTTGCGAAATTAATTGGGGCTTCAACCTCAAACCCCGCAAGGGGCTCCAGCCCCTTGACATGGATTGCGGCCCAAGGTTTGCACTCTGTGCAAAACTCGGGCCGACCCTGAAGGGGGTTAAGGGGGAAGGATTCCCCCTTTAATGCCTCGGGGCACTGCCCCGGAGATGCGATGTATGAAAAAAATATTAAAATGATATCTAGATTTCATTTTTGGTATATTCTTATTGACGACGAACTCCCTGTATCACTATGATTGAAAGCATGGGTAAAGCGGATAGAAATTTCTTTTTCAAATTATATTTCCTATTGTTTTCGGGATTTGTTTCCTGGGGAAATGCTGCGGAATTGATACATTATGCGAGGGCTACAACGGATACGGCGTTTAAAATTATGATGTCCGATGTGGGGATTGCGCAGGCGCTGGTAAATAGTCTCTTTGCGGATATCAGCAAGGTTGCGGGAACCGAAATTGATCCGGTCGAGATAAAATCTGTCGGAGAGGTTACAATTCCTCTACGGGGAAAGAAAGCTAATGCGACGATGGACTACCATGGTATAACTTCAAAGGAGGATCATGTCATCGTAGAAATGCAAATGATGCACCACGATAACTTCGATAAACGGGCACTATTCTATGCGGCTTCAACTTTCGTTAATCAAGAATTTCCAAGAAGAAGTAAGTGGCATTTGCAGATTAAAAATGTTTACGCCATTCAGTTCGTTGATTATTCCACGGGTGATAAAAATACGGAACAATTTAGAAGGTACTATAGAATGACGGATTGTATTTCTGTGCCCAATCAAGTGATCGATGGAATTTGTCTCATTCAGATAGAATTGGCAGGGATTCAAGAAATCGCTGACAAAATTATTCGCGGAGAACCGTTAACACCGGCGGAATGGTGGTATTATATGATCGAAAATTCGGAAAGTTTTACACAGGAACAAATTAATCAATACAAAGCATTGGGTATGCCTGGGAAAATTGAAGGTGCGTTAGAAAAATTGAGATTTGAAGGTTGGGATGCCAAAGATAAGGACCGGTACGAGCGAGAAATTCAAGAAGTACATACTTATAATGAAGAATTGGATCGTCGTGAAAAGCTAGGAAAAGAACGAGAGTCCATAAAAAGTTTGATAGATGGATTTCTTGATGAAAACATTCCCGAAAGGCTGCTCAAGCGAATCCGAGGACAAAATGTACAATTTTCTAGAGCACTGGTAAGGGAAGTTTGGGATGAGTATGCGGCAGAAGATCCTAATGGTGGACAAAATGAAGATACTTTAATGCCGTTCATGGGGTTTTTACGTGATCAAGGTATTTTGGAACCTGATCAAGAAGAAATGCGAGAGGAGCAATCGGAATCGGAAGAGGAATCGGAGCCAAGACGCGAAATTAGACGGAAAAAGATGCCAAGAGAAAAAGAGCAGCAGAGAAAGATGAAAAAGAAAACGGGTAAACGTTGAAATAAAAACGAAATGGATAGGGAAAATTTATCGATTAAAAAACTTAAAACAAGAAAGGATATATGGTTTGGAAATTAAAATACGAAGGCGAAGAAAAAACTCTCACCCAATGGGGAATTAATGATGTTACCCGACGATTAGGGAATCAATCGATGGATACCGTAACCTTTAAAATACATGGGAATACAATCGACGCTCCCCTGCAATTTGTACCGCGAAAGGTTGTCCAAATTTTTCAGGATGGACAACTCTGGTTCACGGGAATCGTAACCAAAACACCAATCTATGGCAGTGCGAAGGAGGAGTTTCACCGGTATACCCTCTCGGGCCCCTGGTGGTACCTGAATAACTTGATTTATCAGCAGGTTTGGAAAGAGCCGCTTAATCCCAATGATGACGATAGTGCGTTGGGCGATGTCAAAAAAAGTCACCTCATCCTCGGCCAAGATGCCGAAGGTAATGCGGTCACGATCGGTGAACAATTGGGCGACGTAATCAACTACGTCAATGCCGCCGCCGGAGAAACCGTAATCGCCCCCGCAGAAGATACCGATTTGCCCATTTATATTCCCTTCGACGAATGTAAGGATTTGTCCTGCGCAGAAGTGATTCGACGGCTACTGCGCTGGATCCCGGATGCCATTACCTTTTTTGACTATGCGCAGACTATTCCCGTTTTACATGTCTTGCGCCGCTCCCAGTTACTACCGTTATCCCTCAACGTCGGCAATTTAAACGAATTTCATTTCGTACCCCGCTACGATCTCCAAATCCAGGCGGTCGTTCTAAAATTTGAAAAAACTCATAAAAGTAATGGAAAGTCCTGGAAAACGGTCGAAGTCCAACGCTATCCCGATGACGCTACAGGTATGGAATTGGGATCGCTCGTCATGACTATCGAACTCGAAGGGACCCAGTCAACCCATATTAAGCAGGATCTCGGAACGGCACTGATCCAAATCACAGGCGAAATATGGTGGCAAAACCACCTGGCCGGCTTGGGTAATGTTTCCAATTTTACCGTGCAAAATCCAGCCCGCGAAGGCACTTTGCCCAATGAACTCGTTTCGGGATCGGTCGCCGCTTGGATGAATTGCTCGGTGGAAGAGGATATCGTAACCGCTCAAATTTCCTACGAAACAGAAGATGAAATTGTCCATGACCGAGAAGTCGCCGTCAAAATTAATACCACCGATGCCCAGTCCAAAACTTACCGCAGCCTCGTGTCCTACGTTGGCGAAGAAACCGTTCCGGAAAACTTGGCGGAAAATATTTACCAAAGCGTTTCTCCATTGCAGTACGAGGGTAAAATTCGACTAGTCAATGGAGAAATTTCCGGTACTTTCATCGGAAAAGTAATCAATATTACCGACGGACGCGAAGAGTGGGAAACGATGAACGCCGTCGTGCAAACCGTGGAAGAATATCTCGATACGGGCGAAATAACAATTCTTCTCGGCCCTCCTAAACACCTCGGCCCAGATGATCTCTCGGAACTCACAAAGTCTAATCGCTATCGCTTCTCTTCACGCAATTTTCACTCCCGAAGTACGGCGGAAGCCGGCGGTAATTCCTACGTGGAACAGGGAAAATATGGCCGCGTCGAAAATACATCCTACGGTCCCGGTAAAATGAGTAAACTGTCTTTTTCCGATCCCACTAACGCGGATCGAAAGATTTTTATCGATATCGGCGAACTGAGCGTGGACGCTACCGTTTGCCTGTGCCAGGAAGATGTCGCCGATTCGGGCGTGCTGAAGAAGCGTTACACGCTCTCCAGTGAACCCTTCGTTCCCGTCGTACCGAACTAGGTAAAATATGCTGCCCATCGAAGTGGCTACTACATCCACCCACCTACTCTCCTTAGAATGATGCAATTTTTTATCCCATGCAAGCCCTAAAAATAAAAATATTTTTCTTGCCAAGATCATCTCCTAAATATTCAATTAGTGCGATGAAAAAGTTTTTAATTCAGTTTTGTTTATGGTCATTATTATTTGCGGGTTCATTTTTGGAAGGAAGCTCACCGGATTCTATTTTTTTAAAAGTTCGTCCATTGGCTGAGTCCGTCCCAGAAACTGTTGAAGAAAAGTGTAAATTTCGAATTGGTAAAAGTAATGCTGATGAAGATTATAGAGAAGGCCCATTCAGTGATATTGCTGGTCCATTTTATGATTTGACTTTTCAATCAATATTTGGCCAAGATGGGACAAAAGATTGTCTTTGTAGTTTTTTAAATGCAATTTACTATCCCAAGAGTTATCCTGAAAATCTTTATATTACACAAATAGAATTTATAGGAGAAAATAAGATAATTTCGGGAGGAAAGCGGCAAGATAAGCACGGGTTATCTCAGATACGTTTCGATGTGGCCTGTCGGTGTCATTTTCGAGACGGAGAGCAGGAAAAAACGTTCGATATCGAAATGCAAAATAGTGTTAGGAGTGATCATAGTGAACGATTTTTTAATTACGGAATCGTACTGAAGAGTTTGGATCAGAAAGTTCCGGCAGTCGTTCTTGTTCTCTTAAATCATAAAGAAAGAAATAAGCAATGGCTTGTGGATGCGATACGAGAATCAGAAAATGCGGGAAAATGGTTAGCTGTTTGTTCTTTGGACCTAGAGAAAAATGAAAAAGATGAAGTTCTAGTGGATGAGAGCGGTAAACCGAAAATTATTTTAAAAAAGGTTATAGATGATATGCTAGAAATGGAAGAAATTGATTTACGTTCTTACGTTGAAAAAATTCTAAAAAATGAAGATGTTTTTGTTGGTGATAATAAACTTCTTTCTGCTGGGCTTGAATGGATAAAACTATTAGGTCTTTGGCATTGGGCAAAAGAAGATGAAAATGGGCGATTCAGGGTCCCAAGTGGGGAATGTATTAGCGATCCTTGCGTACGGAAAGCCGTTGAAATCCTGAAAGATATACCGCAGGCAACCTATGAAATTGCTCGGGCACAATTCAAGGAGCAATGGGATGATCTTGCCTATGAACGGACAGAGGGTCGCAAAGAGGGTCGCGAAGAGGGTCGCGAAGAGGGTCGCGAAGAAGGTCGCAAAGAGGGTGAGATGAGGGAACGAATACGAAATTTATTGGAAAGGTATATCGATGACGAGGACTTAACAAAGCCATTGCAACGCGTTTCGGATTATTCATTACCTGAAGATCGCGTGAAGGAAATTTGGAATGACTATAACAATATTCCATCGGATAAAACTGTGGATGATTTTATTGCCCGTTTGGAAAATAAGGTTCGTCTTTCGGAAGAAAATTGAACGATATTTATTATTTTTAAACAAATTATACATTTAGACTATGTCCACCTATACCCCATTTTTATGTCGTGTAACGCCTCATGGGACGCCATTTTTTGTACCTTTGGAGCCTTCATTGGGCGGTTTTGTGATCAACAATTTACCGGCGGAGACGCTTTGCCAGTACTATTGGCTGCTGGAATCGGTAACGATCCATTACAAATTGATCTTTAGCGGTTCGCTAGTGGTTGAAGGTAATCTTTTACTGGGCGGGATGTACGGTACGGTACCTCGACAGCGGTTACTCGCTGTGCCGAATTTTTCAGGTATAATTTTTCATTCTGCGAGTGGTGTCCAGGCGGAGGGCAATGTCGACTTTTCGACTGTCTACCTGCAGGAGAATGGCCTATATGCAGTGGATTTCGATTTTGCGATTTACGCCAAAGTGGAGACCGTAGCGGGCAGTAATTTTTTAGTTTCCTTCCAACGCAGTGTTGGTAGTAGTGGCCAGCGCAACAGTTACAAGTCCCAGGCAGTAAATTTTCTCGGAAAAAGTGTAATCGTTTATTTAAATTATAACGACCAAATTTGGAGTAGTGATAAAATCGAGCTCGACGAATTTTCCTTAGGGGCGGTGTTTTACAATAATGATGTATCATAAAGAAAAAATATGTAAAAATGCTTAATAACTCCTAAATATATTTGCCACCGCTACCGATAGTAGAAATGTAGACTTCAGTTTAGAAGGGAGTTTAATATGAAATCTAAATTAAAAGTAAAAACGGAGGATATGGAGTTTTGGTAAATTTTTTACTTATCAGGGGAAATATAACGTCTCTTTAGGCTAATCCCGAGGAGTTAATGACAGACGTCGTTACTGAGGCAGTCGACTGTCGAGATTGGCTTAATCCCGAGGAGCCAATGACAATGACGGACGTTGCTGATGGAGCAATCGACTGTCGAGATTGGCAAGTCGAGCGGGCCAAAAAAATACTCAATGGGGTGTTGTTCGAAGCCGTCAAGCAAGGAAGTTTGAAGGGAGTAACGTTTCTCATTGAGCGTGGAGCCAATCCCACGGCTGAGAGTAAATGTAGTCGGATACCTTTGGAGTTCGCGGAATACCTGGCCAACAAAAATCCGGAAGAATCGGAACGGCAAGCGATTGCCGATTTTCTTCGTCATTGGGACTCGGAGCAATACGCAATAGATGATGCGACGATTACCAATGCGGCGAGGGAGATCTGGGGATTGAATGGTGGCTTTAAATTTAATCCGGGGAAAAAAGCGGTTCAAAGTCTTTGTACATCTCAACCTAGAATGGTAGCTCCTAGGACGACGGCTGGTAGATCCGGTGCCGCAAGTATTGCTCGACCTAGGGCCGCAGGTGTTACCCCAGGGACTGCAGTACAAAGCTCTCCGAAAACCACTGGCGAAAGCAACGAGTTTGAAAATTCTGTTAAATTGGCTAAGGAGCAGTTAGAGGCGGCGCAAAAAGAAGCCGATAGCGCTACGCAGAAAGAGCAGGAATGGCGAAACAACGGACATACGGAGTGTGAGCAATGTCAGGGGGATTTTGATCGGGCGAAATTGGCGAGAGAGCGGCTGGAGACAGCTAAAAGGGAATACGAAGCGCGTCGGAGAGAAGCCGAGGAAGCTCAAAAGAAAAAGGCAACAGAGGCTGAGACTAAAAAAGAATCGGAAATAAATTTCGGTGAAGTTGCTACAGCGGTAGGTTCCGTTGCCCTTAATTTTATACCTGGAGTGGGAGCAGTTAGGGGAGCAACGTTGGGTGCTAAGACAGTAAAGGCAGTTTTTGATGTTGGTCGAACGGCTTGGAATACTTATAAGGCCGCAAATACTGCGGTTAAGATCACCGATACCGTGCGGGGATTGAGTGCCGATCGCAGCTCTAACAAGGAAAAACCTGTTGCTAATCAAAGTTCCAGCGGATCCGTTCCTCCTCCACAAAATCCTAAAAATAACCCCAAAGATCCCAAGGGTAAGGATAAAGATAAGCCAAAACCGATACCTCCAAAGCCACCGGAGAGGGTGATACCGACCAAAGAAATGCAGGAAACTTGTTGGGGAAAATTAAAGCAATCTGGTGAATGGAGGCATAGTCCTCATTATTCGAAACCGACCCTAGAAAATAAAAAGACTGGACAATTCCTACAAAAATCCATAGAGAAATGGGAATTGGAAGCGTTCAATAAACGTGAGAAGCACATTGGAGTAATGAGACC
>JAIRLD010000028.1 GCA_031259665.1 Puniceicoccales bacterium
TTGACTTGTTTTTCCTTTAGTTGATGGGCAAACCCTGCGCAAATTGCGCAGGGTTTGCCCGTCACTTAATGGCACTTAATTTTTCTTTTCTTAAATTATCAGCCCCGCGGCGTAGCCGCGGGGCGGGCCTCTAGGCCCCTTGCGGTTTGATCCAGTGGCATCGCCATTGGATCAAACCGCAAAACTAGGTCCAGGGGATGGATCCCCTGGCGAAGATTCCTAAGGGCGCGCAGTCCTTAGGTTACACTGCTCCTAGGATTTCTTCGGTGGAGACGGTCGCAGTTCCGACTTTTCCGACGACGATTCCTGAAGCAAGATTTGCTAACTTGGCTGCACTTGTGATCGGTTCGTGAGCTGCTAAAGCTGCCGTTAAAAATGCAATTGCCGTATCGCCTGCTCCTGATACATCAAAAATTTCACGCGCATTACTTGCAATTTGTTCCACAATTTTACCATTTTCTGCGATTAGCATACCTTCCTGCCCCAGCGTAATCACTAAATATTTCGGTTGATGCTTAGCAAAAATACTAAGGCAGATCTCATCGGTATTAAAATGATTATGAGAGTTTTCCAGCATTTCGAATGCTTCCGATTTATTGGGTTTAAGGAGATCGATTCCTGTAAACCGGATGCCACTTTTGGGCTTTGGATCAGCTGCCGTAACAATGCCATAACTTTGCGCTGCCCCAATAACCCGATCGGCAATACGTTGTGTAATGGTCCCTTTGGCATAGTTTGAGAAAATAATCCCATCGTAACGATCGATTTTTGTCAGCAGCTCTTCTAAATACGTGTTCCGTTCTAGGGTATATTTTTCGGGCAAATCTTCAATGTCAAGGCGACATAGCTGCTGATTGCGGACGATGACACGCGTTTTGAGAATTGTACGTATATTTTTTTGTTGGCAACTGGGATCAAATTTAATCGCATGCGTGGCGAGCAGATGTCTCAGTCGTTCACCAGGAGCGTCAAGTCCGAAACTTCCCAAGATCTCTACATCGACACCGACAGAACGCAAATTCAGGGCAACGTTTCCAGCTGCTCCCAAGGTTTCCTTTTCCTGTTCCACATCAATGACGGGGACCGGTGCTTCTGGGGAAATACGACTCGCATCGCCAAAAATATAGTGATCGAGCATCAAATCCCCAATCACAAGCATTCTCAATTGCGCAATGCGCTCCAACAAATTCTCCAATGCTTTCATCTGTCCATATAAAATGTTAGGTTGCCATAAGTAATTTATTAATTTTTCCCATGATTTAATCATAAAGGGAGGCTACGGATAATCCCACTCGAATCTGTGATCTGGCACTAAAAATTCACGATCTGACTCAGATACCTTCCTCATCAGATTCGAAATTGTTCGCACCATCCCGTTTTTGCTCATTTCTGCTCAATCTCCTTCTGCCGCTATTTTTAGTATATGCTTTATCATAAAATCCATGGCTCCTGGATGGGTCGCTAGATCTATGATACCTTTAAAAAGGTGATATTCTTCCATAAGTATTTCACTAACGCCTTCAATAATTTTTAGCTTTATTTCCTGGCCTTGTAGTACAGTATTACTTAATGCTCTCCATAGTGCTTCCGATGCCTGCATTTCTGGAAAGAAAATTTCATCAAAGAATCCATATGACATCAGTAGTTCATTCTCTATGATCTGTATCGCAAAATCGATGGTCGCTTCGCAACCGGGAAATGTATTCTTCAAGATTGCAACGGTGGGATCAATAATTGATTCAGCGATCGATTGATTTTGAAACAATTGAGATAGTCGTCTTTCTAGTAACATACAATCAGGAGACGCTTCAATAAGATCAGGAGACGACGCTTCAATAAGAATTGCCTCTGCCTCAATAGAGTCAATAATCGCCTCAGCATGCTCAGGATTCTGTTTGGCTATCGTATCCAATAAGGCTTTCAGTAATATCTTTAACGCTTGTGCCTTTGGCGGTAGTTGTTGTCCTCCTAAATCATCCCATTCTATTGGCGCACATTCTGGTATATATGGCACTTGGAACCTATCCTTTATCTTTGTTGCAAGACTTATAAGCGCACCGCAATCAGGCAATTCATTCATAAGGAATCCCCCGATGCGTTCAATAATTGCTAGAATTGTCCTCCGGCTCAGTATGCTTATACGCTTCACTTCTCTTAACGATTGTAATTCTAGAGGATTTGACCTATTTAATATATATGATTCTGTAGAACCATATCTATCATCATATCTATGCTCCACCTCATACATGACAAAATCTATGGTCCTTACATAAGCAGGATATTTACGCATAAGGGCTGCTTTGATCTTCTCCGGTTCATCATCATCAGAGTACATCTCCCCAGCCTGATCGATTATCTGCCGAACTGTTTTTTCAATATTGACTCCGCTTACATCGTTTGGGCCATCTATGTAAGTTGCGTGTTCCACTAACGATCTAATAAACTCCTCTTCCTCGAAAATAATCAATATATTTCGTTCTATAGAATCTATCATTTTTGGGTCTATAGGACCTACATTTTTACCATGATTCATCCAACAAAAAGAACTTACTACATATTCTAGATCATTTCTACAACCGTATAAAGCTAATAATCGGCTTTTTTGCTCGGCAGAAATTCTACCCCTTGCGAGATAAATATCTCTAAACAACGCAGATAATTCTTCCTTAGAATCTACTTTCGATAGTAACTGTAGGCATGATGCGCTCCCATAAATGGACAAAACTGTACCCGGAAACGCCCCCATTAGGGAAGCCCCTAATATAATACTTCTCAATGTTCTTTTATTATTCTTATTTTTTCTCATTTTTTTCCTCGACTTCTGTAATCACGCAAACTGTTTAACTCATGTCAAGAAAAAAAATAACTTTTAAATAATTATTTGTGGTATCCATGATCTATGACATACTGTTGTGTGAAATGGAAACTATATTCATCCCTCTAAATAGCAATAAATAGCAACCATTTCGCTGTTTTTGAAAATTGTTGGAATGGTAAATTCTGGGGAAATACGACTCGCATCGCCAAAAATATAGCGATCGAGCATCAAATCCCCAATCACGAGCATCCTCAATTGCGCAATGCGCTCCAACAAATTCTCCAATGCTTTCATTTATTCGTACCATGTATTGAAAAGAGATCAAGAATGATTCGACCTAAATTCACGCACAAACAACCTAAGCTCTGCTTCCGAAGGGTCAGCATCTAACTCAAGGAGTCTACGATTGGATCCGGGTATGCTCGGCTTAAACCGTGATAAAATTTCTCGTATTTCCGGATTGCTACTTGTTTCTGCTAAATCCGCCGGTGTCTTACCTTGTTTATTTTTTTGAGTTATTGCATTTCTAAATATCATTCCGTATTCCGTTGACAATAATCTTATTATCTCGACGGCTCTTCGCCTTACGGCATAATGTAATGGTGTATCACCATTTGAAAAATGGGGAGTATTTAATGCCGTCAAACCATATCGAGATTTCATAATTGCTTCTACTTTCGCTAGATCTCCGGAGACTATAGCGTAAAATAAGTCTTTTGACGCCTGTACCTCTGGAGGTTGTTGCGGTATACCTAGTATGTTATTTATCGCAATATCTATGACTTTTGAACACACCGCAGGATCTATGGCTTCTGGATAATAGGACAATCTCTCCTCAAGAATCGTCCTAATGAATCCAACAACTGTTTGCATTATATCCGGATCTCTTTCGATTATAGCATTTAATAATGTTTGCAACAATGCTTTCGATACTTGTGCCTCCGAATGTAATTTTGGTCCTGGAGGCCAATTTAGCATCTTTAATTCATCCTCTATAGCGGTTATTGCAGAATCCATGATTGCTCCACAATCAGGAAATGCATCCCTAAATATTCCCTTGATGGGATCAATGATTGATTGCATGATCGATGGATTCTGATGCAATAGTACCTTCAATATTTCAACCGATCGATGTGGTTCTTGTTTTGATGATACATTTTGCATTACAAACACATCTCCTACTCCTAAAACCGTTTTATCCTCAGGAAATTTATGCCTAAAGATTGCCTCAATGGACTGAGTAATTGCTTGAATTTCCGCGGGATCCCCTTTGTACGTATTATCCAATAATACTCTCAATAATGTTTCTGCTGTTTGTCTCGCTAAAAGTTCTCGTTCTAATAGCTTATTTTGTACATAAATACCTTGTATATGATCTAGCTTTGTTGTATCGTCTCTGTAATTTTAAAGGACATTTCTGGGGTAGAATACATCAGAGGACTTATGATTGCCGGATAATTAGAGATTCTATCCGCAAGAATTCCTACAATAGTAGCCTTGATTTCTCTTATTTCCGCATCTTGTGCTTCATTCGTGAAAAAGAACAGTACTCCCAAGTTTTCAATAATTTCTCGCATGGTGTCCGACTCCCGTTCGGCTATCGTATGCAATAATGCTAGTACCGCTCGTATTTCTGGAGATACTTCCCTTTTCTGTAATGCCTTAAATTGATTCTTTATACTATCTATTTCACTATTTATACCTTCTACATGACTAGGAAATTTTATCCCAAGGATTCTCTTAAGGGATTCACTCATTACTGGAATTACCGTAGGATCCTCTTTAGCCATAGCATTTAATAGCATTTCTACTGTTTGTAAATCTAAACATCTTTCTTTGAATAGCCTATCTTGTGAATAAATTTTTAATATATTGTCCAGCATTTGTAGTATCGCATCTCTGACTCTCTCTAAAAATGTTTCATCGGAGGTAAACGATATCATAGGACCTATGGCGTCTTTATAATTAGGGATTTGCTTCATAAGAATTGCCATAATGTTATCCCTGACTCTTCTCATTTCCGCTATTTGTACTTCTGTCGGGTTCTGTCTGGGCGTAATTGTGAACAATACTCCCAAGCGTTCAATAATTGCTTGTATGAGCTCCGGATCTCGTTCGGCCATAGCATTTAATAATGCGAATACAACTTGTACTTCCAAAGGTATTTCGGTGGTACATCCAATAACACAGACCCATCCCTTATGGCCTCTACTGCAACAATTATACTCTCTTCACTGTCGGGAAATTGCTTCACAAGAGTTGTCCCAAGGAATTCCAAAGTTAACTCACTGAATTTTTCTGAATCCTCTTCAGATATAGAATTTCTTTCTCGAGAGATAAAGATCGGTCTCCAAAAAACATAAACTCCGCATATAATTTTTGTGTAGCCTGTTCCGGGGACATTACCTCTATTGGCATCCCCTGTGGTAGTAGTATTGTTGCGTCAATCACTGGACGCCTTGGCGAATATGGTGCAGCTGCATAAACGGATGTAATTATACCCGGAAATTTTCCTATTAGGAAAGCCCCTAATCCGATACTCTTCAATATTTTTTTATTATCTCTATTTTTAAACATTATTTCCTCAACATCCTTACTTTCGCAAACCATTGGAAACATGTCAAGAAAAAAATGACTTTTTAATAAATTATTCACAATAATATCCATAACTGAGATCAGGTTATATGAAAGCAAGTTCCATTTTCATCCCAAATAGCAATAATTTCGTTGTTTTTAAAGATTGCTGGAACGGCAAATGTTATCCATTTCAAACTTGATTTTTCTGAAAATTTCCAATAAATAAAGACATCTATGGCATCGCCGACAGATATTCGAAAAGGCCGGGTGATTATATACCAAGGGGTCCCGCATTTGGTAATGGAAATGCTACACCGTACGCAGGGACGGCAAGCGGGATTTATCCAAACAACCCTGCGCAATCTGGAAACGGGAACTTCGACAGCCGTGAAATTTCGCAGTACGGAAAGCGTCGAATTTTGCCATGTTTCCACGGAAACTTTCGAATATTCCTTCGAAGACGATCAAGGGATACATTTCATGAATCCGGAAACCTTCGAAGATACCCTATTTCCTCTGGACCTCGTCGCCGATCAAAAACAATACCTCGTCCCCAATCACGAGTATGATCTCCTATTCGTCGATGGAAAACCGGTCGAAGTACGCTTACCGGCGTCGATCGAAATGAAAATTACGGAATCCCCGGAAGGAATAAAAGGAGATTCGGCATCCAATGTGCAAAAACCAGCCAAAACGGAAAGCGGGTTAGCACTTCAAGTTCCACTATTTATCAAAGAAGGTGACGTTATCCGCGTAAGTACGGAAACGGGAAAATATCTCGGCCGAGCATGAAAATCAACCAGCCTAATGGCGAGGAGCCTCTAGTCTTGGAGCAATAAAGTTTGTGTTGGACGTTGGTGGAGATTTTGTTAGAGAATGGGCATGCGTGCAGATGATTTTTTCAACTTCCCAGAAAGTTTAAAGCGGTTTTCGTATTTTTTTCCAGCGGACGATGCTCCCTGGACCTGGTTACCTAACATCGAAAAAGCACTGTTGGCCTACCAAAATTTTGCTCCAAAAGAACAGGAAAACGTCTTTTTGAAAAAAATTAAAAAATTATTCTCCCAATCAACGGCAGTTGCCATCGGAAAAAATGTACACATCGGGAAAAATGTGAAACTGCCAATTACATGTACGATCGAAGATAATGTTTACATCGGTGATAATACGGAGATTCGCAGCGGAGCACTGATCCGCAAAAATGTCATCATCGGTGAAAATTGCCTAATCGGTAATTCCTGCGAAATTAAGAACTCCCTCATTATGGATTATGTCCAAATGGCACACTTCAACTACATCGGCGATTCCATTTTAGGCTCCCACGTTCACCTCGCTGCCGGAGCAATCCTCTCTAATTTACGCTTCGATCGGCAATTGATCGCAATAAAAATAGGACAGGAAAAAATTCCAACGGAACTCAAAAAATTAGGCGCAATCCTAGGAGAATATGCCCAAATCGGCTGTAATTCCATCCTGCTCCCAGGAGCACTCATAGGAAAAAATTCTATTGTCTCAGCGGGGACGACTTTCGGCGGATTTTTAGACCCCAATAGGATACTCTATCTCGAAACAAAAACTGTAATTAAAGACGTGGTTACCAGCGGGTAGAGCCTTTTGGCAGACTAATATTTTTTGCAGAAATTTTGCTTCCTATCCAGTTATTTTCGAAAGTTAATAACCGCATCTTTGCCGAAACTTAGATCGATACGTTCTACGGGCAAACTATTTCTAACTTTTTGTGTACTCAGGATAAAACTCAAACGCTTCAACTGTTCATCAAAATCACTATCTTTGAAAATAACCGTTGAGGCACAATGGCAGCGCACATTAATTTTAGACCAAGGAACATTTTTTTTCCGTAATTTTTCGATTGAAATCACTTCCATTTGGGCATAAATTGGCCAATATTTCGTTTTTGCCAATGTCAGAAGTTCACATACTTTTTCCAACGTTTCTACTTTTTCGTATCCTCCATCGCCCATACGCTTCAACGTCATACCACTCAAAAACGGCATCATTTTCCGTTCGATTTCCGCAATACTTTCGCAAGAAAATATGACACCCTCGCCGTCCACAAACATCTCCCGATGAGACTGTCCATCGCGCACCAAAATTCGTAAAATGGGAATGCGTTCCTTGAGTGTTACTTTGATCGTATCCGGAAATTGCCGTTCAATATGAGCTTCCTTAATTTGGGAGCACTGCTCTATGTTTCGCTTTATTGTAAAAATATCAATCTCCATGATATCAGTACCCTGCGGAAACGTAAGAAAAGATCGAAGCCATTGTCCGTTCAAAGTACCATTAGTCTGAAATTTAATTTGACACACCGGTTGTATGAAAATTAATTGGATATTCTTCCTCATCCAGGAAAAACTTATAAAACCGAAACAAATCAACCCACCGAATAGTGCAACAAACAGAAAGATTCTCAAAAGTCCTCGCAAAGAAAATATCCTGCACGACGATATCTCTCGCCTACGCTGCCCTTTTGGTATAATTTGTTTTACACTCGGATTCGACTTTTTACCAAAAACCCACATTGATGCCCATTATGCGTTAAAATCCTTTCCATTGCAACAGAAACAAAGACATAAACCATTCTGTTTATTCCTTCTTTACCTAAACATTGGTCAATTTTGAGACCATTGTCAAGTATTTAATCAATTTACAAACACAAAACAAAAATTGAATCCTCTGTCATTTACTCCAAAACCACTCATTGAATAACCGATACAACTGCGGATTCTAGCTTACCGATGCGATCCCTTTCAAATGCAAAATCAACTATCCGTCGGCAAAGTGTAGAAAAATCGATACCCATTGCAGCCGCAGCTTTAGGGAGCAAACTCGTTGCAATCATCCCTGGACTCGTGTTAATCTCTAGAAAATTAAACTTGCCCTGGTTGTTCAAAATAAAATCTAAACGCCCGAAGTCACGGCAACCGCAGGTCTGAAAAATCTGTTCCGAAATAGCCTGAACGTTTCGGATTTCGAATTCCGTTATCGGCGCCGGAACCAAATATTCCGTCGCACCCATGGTATACTTGTGCGCATAATCGTAGAAGCCATCCCGGGGACAAATTTCAATCACAGGTAAGGCATGTCCATCGAGAATGCCTACTGTGATTTCGCGACCCGTAAGGTAAGGTTCGACAATCCAGTTCCCCTGTGCCCAATCCCCTTCGCGACGCAAAAAATCCTCAGCTTCATAAACCCTCGTCACACCGACACTGCTCCCTCGATCATTCGGCTTCACTACAAATGGACCACCGGCAAATGCCCATAGCTCCTCAAAATCTTGTCCACTATAGGTACAAAATTTTGCCGTCAAAATACCCAATCGCTGCGCAATGACTTTGGTCTCACTCTTATTCATGCAAATTCGGCTCGCCCTAGAATCACTCCCGGCAAAGGAAAATCCCGCCCATTCCAATAGTCGCTGCAACTGACCGTCCTCACCAAACTCCCCATGAATAAGTGGGAAAACAACGCTCTTCTCCGAATCGAGATCCCTGGGCAAACAATCCTCCTCCAATTCAAATAATTCACACTCCATCTGTACTCTCAATGCCTCGAAAACCGTTTGTCCACTGCGCAGCGAAACCTCTCGCTCCGATGTACTTCCACCGCCGCTTAAAATCGCAACCTTTTTCATCTTCAATAACTCATCCTTATATACCCAAAATTATTTCAATCCCAAAATCTGCCTAAGGGCTCCTCGCCCTTGGAATCCCCGCCAGGGGATTCATCCCCTGGACCTGGATTTGCGGTTGGATCCAGTGGCGATGCCACTGGATCCAACCGCAAAGGGCCAAAGGCCTGCCCGCGGCGTAGCCGCGGGCAGGCCTGAAAAAGAAAAAAGAGATTAAATTATGCGCCACCCCTGTGCAAATTGTACAGGGGTGGCGCGTAACTAAAATAAAAAATCTTGCCTTTGCGGCCCAGACCTGCGCATACTGCGCAGGTCTGGGCCG
>JAIRLD010000077.1 GCA_031259665.1 Puniceicoccales bacterium
TCCTTGCGGGAGTCCAGAGGACAGAGCCCTCTGGTAAACTTTTGGCTTTATTTTTGGAAAAGTGATTGTTGAATGGGAAGGAGGATGGAGTTATTTTTGCCGAGAGACTTTGAAAAGGAAGGTACCGTTCTAGCGATCATTGCTGGGAGGGGGGAGTATCCCATGCTTTTAGCGAATCGGGTAAGGACACAGGGGGTGCGATGTAATTTGATTGCTTTGGAGGGGGAAACGGATTCGGAATTATTCGAACAATTTTCTGAAGAAAATAGGGAAAAGGTTCACATTGGGCAATTGGGCAAGGTACTAAAGATTCTTAAAAAATTTGGAACGACGGACGTCATTTTAGCGGGGCAGGTTAAGCCGATTCGACTTTTTGGTGATTTACGTCCCGATTGGCGGGCACTTTGTTTACTGCGGAAGATTCGGGAGCGCAATGCGGATACTATTTTTTCGACCGTCTGCGATCAGATTGAGGGAGTAGGCATACGTGTTTTAGATGCGCGCAGTTTTATGGAAACGGACGTAGTAATTCGGTCGAAAAAGTTTCCTTTGAGGCGACATATTGTGGAGCATGGGATTTACATTGCGTCGGAGATTGCCCGTTTAGACATTGGGCAGAGCGTGATCGTGAAGAATGGCACGGTACTTTGTGTTGAGGGGTTTGATGGGACAGACGCGATGATTCGTCATGCGCAAACCTTGGGACTCAGCGGTATGCTTTTCGTAAAAGCTTCAAAGCCGCACCATGATTTTCGCTTTGACGTACCGGTTTTCGGCATTCAGACTTTAGCGTTAATGAAGGAATCGGGCATTCAATTTGCGGCACTTGAGGCGGAGCGGACGCTTATTTTAAATCGAGACGTGGTTTTACGACGTGCAGAAGAGTTAGGTATTAAAATTTTTGGATATTGAATGAACTGGTCTACGTACTTAGCTTTGAAGCATTTATTTCCCAGCGGTCGGAAATTGACATTTTTCACCCTAATGTCGATTTTAGGCGTTGCGTTAGGGGTAGCGGTTTTAGTGGTGGTACTGAGTGTGATGAATGGATTTCAGGCGGAGATTCGGCGCAATTTAGTTCGCGTACAGGGCGAAATCCGAGTGGAATATCCGGGATTTATTGAAGATTTACCGGCATTTGAGAAAAAAATGCAGACTTTTGATGAAATCGAAGCGATTGCACCTTACGGGTGTGGTGTGGTGATGTTGCTCCATAGGGATCGACCGGTATTTCCGTTTGCCAAGGGGATTACGGAGGATGAGGCGAAGGTAACGGGGGTTAGTGAATCATTAAAGTTTTGTTCGTTGGGTGATTTGGACGATGATCGCATTATTTTAGGTGAGCAATTGGCGATACAACTGGGGATTCGTTTAGGCGATCGGGTGGAGTTGTATTCACCGTTGGCGTTGGAAGCGCTGCAAAATGATGACATTATTTTTCCGCGGGAGGTGGAGGTGGTAGGATTTTTTGAGGCCAACGACTACGACAGAAATGCGTTTTTATGTTCATTGGGGCGCATGCAAGATCTCTATGCTTTGGGAGAGGGGGCCCATGGGTTTACCATTAAGGTAAAGCCGGGGTATTCCGTTGAAAAATTTGCCGAAAAGTTGCAGGCACAATTAGGTTCGGAGTACCGTGTAACGGATTGGATTCACAGTAATAGCGACCTATTATTTGCGTTACGTTGGGAGAAGACGATGATGTTTTTCGTGTTACTGTTTATTCTTTTGGTGGCGTCGTTTTCGATTTCGAGTATGCTGATTACGAATGTGGTACGGAAGACGCGTGAGATTGGCGCCGTGATTGCGATGGGAGGGAATCGTTGGGGGATTGCCCGATGTTTTTGTTTACAGGGATTTTTCGTTGGGATTTGCGGAATATTTTTAGGCATTGGAGGAGGTATGGCCGTATTGTATTACCGCGATGGTATTATCAATATTGTGGATAAAATATCCACTGGAAGTAATGCGCAAAACTACTTATCGCAGTTCACGCATCTTCCGGTAGATTTTGCTATAAACGACTTTATTTTTATCGGGTTATTTTCGCTTTTGGTTTGCATTTTTTCTGGGATTATTCCGGGGTTGAAAGCGGCCCGTATTTATCCTGCGGATGCCTTACGCGGTGAATAACGCAGTCAATAAATTTAACAATATTTTTCTAATCTGTTCCAGTTCTTCATTGGTATATGAAAACGTTTCGGGATCATCTAGAATCTCTTTGAGATCTAAATTTTTGATTTTTTCTATCCATGAGGCATCGATTAGTCCAGGAAGAATTCCTTTTTTTGTTCCAAAGAGATATTTCGTCGTTAACTCGATGAGGGTTTCAAAGTCCTTTCGTGATGAGAATTGCCGTCCACATGTAGCCTGATCGAGATCGATGAGAGACATTCGAGTGTAATCATTGCCGACAATGAGGAAATTGCCGGGATGCGAATCGTTGTGTGCAATTCTATTGGCATGTAAGAATTGTATCAATCTAATTATGTTCAGAATCATATCTATTCTCTCTCTTGCTTGACCAAAATTTATACCTGGAAAAAGCGTTTTTCGAGATATTGGAGCGCCATCATCGGAGCCAAAGTCAGGTACAGGAACATCACCGGACAATTGTTTTGCAGTGGAGAAAGAAAAATATGGTGTTCGGTCGACATAGACAATATCATGTAAAGATATGGCATTTAGAATTGCTAGGCTTACAATATAATCGCCGCAGTCGATTGGTGCCACAAGATTAATTAGGAAATCAAATTCCGCTAGCATTCTATCTAAATTGCGTCCGTTATCTAAAAAAGCATCAACAACTGCCTGACGAGTTTGAGCTCCTGCTTCGGCTTCATTTCTAGCATTCTGATAGGATACTCTTAGAGAACTACCCCGTAATCCCATACAGTTTTTGGGTTTTAAAATGTAAGTTTCATTTTGGAACTTTCCTTTTTTCATGTTTCGACAACTCCCCGATTGAGGATTAAAATCAGCCAACGAATCGCCAAAAATTTCTTGGATTGATGTTTTTCCCGAGCGAGCAATATGCCAAGCTAATCCAAATCCCAAATAAGGAAATGCTCCGTCAATGGCTTGTACTTCTGCTTCCGTAAACAGGTCGATCCACGTTTCTGTTACATGTGGTACAGGCATTGTTTCGGGTAGCCTTAAAGATCTGTTGAGCGAAAAATCTAAGGATTCAAATATCTCAGGTGGCACTAAAGTTTCGGCTGGCCTCCGGGACGAATTCTGGCCGTCAATCAATGTTTCCAGCGCCAAAGGTTCAGATGGCACTAAAATATTTAAGGTCCCAAATGTTGTCCCTAAAGTGGCGCGAATAGACAATAGTATCCCCGCAATCAAAATGGTTTTTGTCTTTAACATAATGAAAATGTTTTATTTCCCACTTGTTCCTTTGGCAAGTTATTTTTAATGCGAAAATGGAATTATAACAAAAACTTATAGTCTTATTGGGATAGAAAATTAATTCATTTCGGCAAGAAGGGCCAATAAAGCTTCCTGACCCATTTCGCCCTGTACGTAGTGCTCTAGGGCGATTTCCCGTAGCGTTTCCATCCCTTCTTCGCGTGCCTGTTGGCGAATTTCGTCTTCGTCGCTTTTTTGATCGATCAACTTCTGGATCGCATCGCTTACCGGTAAGATTTCCATCACCGCTTGACGTCCTTTGTATCCCGTGTTTAAGCAATGCGTACAGCCAACCGATTCGCTCACTTTCACACCTTCTGGTATGGGAAATTCGGGTGCTATCTCTTTTAAAAATTCTGCATGGAACACGCCCTCTTTGGCACAAAGGGGACATAATTTTCGTACGAGCCGTTGGGATAAAACACCCCGCAGTGTCGCCGCAACAAGGTAGGATGGTACGCCCAAATCCAGTAACCGCGTGATCGCATTGATCGTATCTTTCGCATGGACCGTACTCAAAACGAGGTGGCCCGTTAGTGCTGCCCGAATCGCAATTTCCGCCGTCTCCTTATCGCGAATCTCGCCGACAAGAATAATATTGGGTGCTTGGCGTAGCATCGATCGCAACGCTGTTGCAAAGGTCATACCAATCGTTTCGTTGACCGAAACTTGATTGATACCCGAAAGCTGATACTCTACGGGATCTTCTACGGTAATGACTTTGCGTTCCGGTGAGGAAATTTTTTTAATAATGGAGTATAGCGTAGTCGATTTCCCGGAACCGGTTGGACCAGCGACGACGATAATCCCGTTTTGGATAGAGACCAGGTTGCTCAATTTTTCGACATCTTTATCACGGGCACCAAGTTTTTGTAGCGAGAAATTTTCGCCGTCACTGCGTAGGAGACGCATCACCATGCATTCCCCGAAATATCCGGGTAAAACGGATACGCGTACGTCGAATTTTTTATCGCCGTTGATCAGCGAAAAACGTCCATCCTGGGGAACGCGTTTTTCGTCGATTTTCAATTTGGAGAGAATTTTTACACGTGTGACGAGACCACTATGGAGATTGGCGGGCAATTTTTTTATGGTTTGCAGTTTACCGTCGATGCGGTAGCGTATTTTGACATAGGTTCGATAGCGTTCGAAGTGGACATCGGAGGCCTCCATTTCGACAGCTTTTTGGATCCAGAAGTCGAGAAATTCTTCTGTGGAGCTATTTTTTTTAGAGGCACCTGTGGCAACGGTATTGCCTTCGTCATCCCGATCGGCATAAGCTTCTTGTATTTTTTCTTCCGGGAGCTTCGAATGTTTACGAAATAGTGAGCGAAACAGGGACATTGTTCAATTTTTCTTTAATTTTTTGAGTTTTACGATTGTATCGTTGACATCTTTCGCCAATTGATCCAACTCATGGTCTTCCATTTCGGGGAAAATCGCGAAGGTACCGTCTAAAGTGGTATTCCGAATGGGCAGAGATAAGCCGAGGGCTTTTCCATTGAAAACGAAAACAATTTTTCGGCCTACCCCATCGACGGATAGCTTATAAATTTCGATGGCAGCTCGTTGCGTGAGTTGAAAAATGAGACATTTACCGAAGTTAGATTGGGCAATACGTACCGATTCTACATCATTGGCGAGCAGTATTGGCTGGGAGCAAATATTAATACTTAAGTGGCTGATTGGCATAGTTGCCGTCGATGACCAAAGAAAGTTGTCCATATCCGATTTTTGCTCGATAAAGAATTGGAAATCGGATTTAGGTAAATCCTTTGCCGTCCTACATCCTCCTAAAAGCAACCCCACCATTAGTAATCCCATTCGGTATTCCATGGAAAATACACTAAAGACTTTTCAAAAAAAGGAAATCTTTTTTTGTAATAATTACTTAAAATATCAATTTTTTGGATTAATGTATTGACAGCCGACAAAATTGCAATGAATTCTATTCCATGATTACAAAAAAAATTCTTGGAATTATTTTAGGAGGAGTGTTAATGGGGGAAAATAGTTGTAATGCTCAGCCTGTACGCATAGAAATTGTCCCAGGGAAGCCGTCCATTGAATATACATCTTTGGGATCTCTCAAAGAGGCCAAAACTTTTGCAATAAATTTGAGTAGGGCAAAAGAAAGCCAAATAGGAGTAGATTCGGAAAAGAAAATCGAGACTGCTGTAAAGATCGTTTTGGGGAATACTATAAGAGCATGGGTTCCTGAATTTGATATTGAAGCGGGAAATTTTTCTGAGATTCCTGATGAGCGAAAGCCAATGTTAGCTGCTTTTTTATGGGAAATACAAGAATTGCTCTTCATGTGTAGCATGGATATGGCCTTATATTGTTTAAACAAACTCGATGAAATTGCACCCAATGCTTTCGCAAAAGCGAGGCTTTTACTTTTGTCTCAATGTGAAAATGCTGATCCTTTTGTTCCACTCGCTACGGCCGATTGGAATATCGTAGGAGACGCTATATTGATGCTAAAAGAAGAGAAAAATGGATATTCTAGAGATGCGAAAGATTTTTTAGAGCGGTTAAAAAGTTCAGGCAATTATAATGCTTTATTGGGAAATTGGGCAAGGGACGCAGACTAAATGGAGAAGCGTATGTTTAGAGGAGCGAAGAGATCCTACATTGCGTTGTTCCTATTTTTCTTAACGCGATATTTGTTATTAAATGGCTTTGATATGAGAATTTTCAAAGTCGGTCAGGCAAATTTTGTATTGCTAACTCACAAAGAGAGGGCATTGGTCGTAGATTGTGGTGTAGGCAGTGGTTATGGCGGCGTTTTGAGGCTGCCTCGAGGAACATATGGCGAAGAGATTGCGTTAGCTCTAGCTGGTGTCACGCGATTGGGAATAATCGTTACGCACCATCATGGTGATCATTACAATGGTATTCAGCAATTTAAAAAAGTTATCGATGTCATTAACACACAAAGGCGAAGCGACAGAGACTTCGAGCTAACGGATCTACTAGATATGAAAGTTGGAGAAACTTGTAACGGTTGGGAAGGTTCCAGAGAGGATATTGTAAGTTATGTTGCATGTTATTTTAGAGGTGGGGATGTGGAAATAGAATGTATTAGACCGGAAAATTTTGCTGAGGCTTTTTTATCTCCAGAAGTTGTTCATGATAACAATTTACTATTATTGATACATTATAAGGATGTTCATATTTTGTTATCCGGTGATGCCAATAGTGCATTGCTTGCCCACCATCTTTTACATACGGAGGGTTTTCGACAAAAATTAGTGGGTGTAAATGTTCTTCTTGCTCCTCATCACGGTAGTACGGCAAATGGGGAACACGTGTGGATGGATGCAATATTTAACAATGATGTTGAGAAGAGGCGGATTTTGTTTGTATCTAGTGATCCCGAGCAAGATCACCATTTGCCAAAAGAGTTTTTTTACAAAAAAGTTAGAGAATTAGGGTGGAGGATCCATCGGACATATTTGACATCCACGGCTAAAGCGGTTTGTTATCGATTATCAGTTGATGATAATTGCTCAAATATTGCTATATTTGAGGGAGCGAAGATAGCATCAAGTAGTATATAGTAGCGTTATTTCCCTCTTAATCAATCTTCTCTTTTGCCGACTTTGCTATCGATTTTCATGAGTGCGGCGATGTTGTCGCCAACGGCTTCGATTTGACTCAAAATATCTTGTGCCTGTTTTTCTTCTTCGACCTGCTCGGTAATGTACCATTGCAGTAAGATTTGTGCTGCAAAATCTTTGATTTCAAGGGCGACACGATACATTTCATGGATGAGATGCGTTACCTGTTGCTCATGGGCTAACGTTTCTTGAAAAACCTCCCGCGGCGATGTGTAATGGGTTGGCATGGAGACTATTGGAAAAAGCTCGACATGATTGCCGCGGTCATTGACGTAATCAAAAAATTTCATCGCATGTTCCGTTTCCTCCTCAGCCTGCTTGCGCATCCATTTTGCAAAACCTTTGTAGGGAGTCGATTCAAAATACGCTGCCATCCCCAGATATTTATAGGCCGATTCCAATTCGTTCCGAATTTGTTCCTGAAAAAGATCTAATAATTTTTTTTCTATAACCATATGACAAATACTTTGGTACTGTTGAAAATTAGGCAAGTTTTTTTGCATTTGGGGTTTCGGAGTCCAAAGAGTGGAGCCATCTGGTCTCCCGCAAGGAGTCTAGACTCCTTGACCTCCTTTAGCGGCCAAGCCTTGCGCATTTTGCGCAGGGCTCGGCCGCAAGGTCAAAATTTGCCCCCGCGACG
>JAIRLD010000095.1 GCA_031259665.1 Puniceicoccales bacterium
TACCCTTTGGTTTTGAGTGAAAATGCATCTGCTTGGCAGCCTTTTACGAGAACAGTTAATGTATTCAACGCAGCAGGAATGGAAATGCCAGTAACTTCTTTCCTGAAACCTGCAAACCAAACTGGAGCATTTTCTTATCTTGGAAGACCGGGAAACCCCCAAGGCGTTTCCTCAATGGAACGCAATACGCCCCATGCAATGAATCTATGGGAAACAGAAATTAAACTTCCCGGAGCAAAAAAACCGTTATTTCAAGCTATTCGCCATGGATGCACAAAAGGCCAAAAAGGAGCCAGTAAGGAAATCTTAGTGGCCTGCTTAGCGCAAAAATTTGGCATAGAAAAATTAAAAAATCCACAACCAACGACGTCGGAATCAGGAAATAATCCCAATGGGAGTCGAAAGCATCCATTTTCGTTGCAACTGGCTAACGTACAGCTTATGACCCCAGGAGGGATGATTGGAGTTGGTACGGATAAGTCTTTGCCTAAAAAGCAAATGGATGCCTTTCTCAAATTAGCAGAACAAAAACAACCCATAAGATTGAAAATTCCTGTACCGGATGGAAACAGAGTTTATGTCCGACTTGAACCACCCCTGTTATTCAATTTTGGGGTAAATTTACAGCAATTTACATCTGCGACACGTGGATTGTTTGTAAAAGACTTATCGGAACAAAATGCTGCAAGCATGCAAAGGTTATTAGGAGATAGTGCCTCAATTGACCCAGAAAGGTTCAATCCCCGTAATATTGACTTGGAAATAGAAAAAACAATTTTCCCGCAGGATTCTTTAGTGGGAAAATTCCTGAACAATTCAGAAGTTTCAGAAGAAGATAAAAAAATTGTTGCCCAGCTTGCCCACCAAATTGCAGATATGTGGCGATCAGGCAAATATGCAACCGAGGGAAGCGAACCCTATGCCATCCAATCGCGAATCGCACTCTTGACTTATAAATTGGGCTTATCCACAACCTTTAATTGCAAAAGTGGAAAAGATAGAACCGGTGTAGCAAATACAGAAATCAATAACCTAGCGGCAGAAATTGCAATAAATGGCGGGATCGTTCCACAGCCATACCATGTGCTAGATAATCGCGAAAAATTTAATTTAAATATAATGTTAAATAATGGTGGAGCAAATCACATCACCAAGGCCTGCACAGGACTTGAAGGATTGAAAATTGTTAATTCTTCCGGTCCTTTTCGATTTTCAGCAGTACAGGATCGAATGGGAGATGTTCAAGGAGCTTCCAAAGAGGCAAAGGGCGGTTGATCTAAAATTGAATACAACAAAAGCAAAAGCCATAAATCATAACGGCGTCCTAGTATTATTTCCTTCAATAAAAACTTACCCCTCGACGCTTACAATTTCGGTCCAATCGTCGCCAACGAAGAATCCTAACTCACCGTGTTCGATGGACTTTTTTTTGAGCAATTGGGTAACCAATTGCATTTCCTCCGTTTGGACTTCCAGGGGATTATTACCTTTCACTTTGCGGATAAACATATTGTCCGGCAAATCGTAGGACTCTCCGTCGCGGATAAAGGAACGTTTGTATCCCAACATCTTCAGTACCTGGTGTATCTTTCCATTATTTTCTTCCGAATTGTGGAAAATAGTTACCAAAAAATTTTTCAAATTATCCATAGTTACAGCCATCATGCCGTAATGAGTTACCTATAAAAAAATAGTGCCCATTGCAAAACATTTTTTATGAATATCCCACCATCATCTTCAATTTCTGATCGTTTCAATGGCGACATAGCTTCCATCCCATTCCTATGCCTAAAACTTGTAGAAAAACATTGGGAATCCAAAGCAATAGATCTGGATGAATGTCGGGTCGTATTTTTAAAAATGACAAAATCATCATCATCGCATAATATCCCAAACAAAGCAGTAAGGCAATGGCGACATTGATCGACGTTTCCCTGCGACTCAACTTCACCGATAACGGAATTGTTACCAATACGAGCGCTAAGATTGCAAAGGCCATCGCACTTTTCATCTGTATTTCCACTCGAATTTCCATGCACTTTTGCCAATCGCATTCCTTTACACTTTGGCGGTATAACGTCAACATTTCTCGCAGCGTCATATGGCGAATTTTTTTATGTGTACGCACTCCCTTCAAAATATTGTCCAACGGCAAATCGAGCGAAAATTTCTCGAAGGAAACCAATGGCGCAATCTTTCCCTGTTCCAACCGTTTTTCAATGGTTCCTTGGAATAAGGTCAAAACAAAAGCGTTCCTCTGTTCATCATATTCCAATGTTCCCTTTTTAGCCTGTATGTACATCCCAACATGCTCCCGTTCATCGAGTGCCCAAATATGGAAATGATTTAAATGCTTGTGTTCCAAATCTTTCACAAAAATAACATAGCCGGGAAAATCTCGAATAAATTTTTGAGGTACTAGAAAACGCAATGGCTCTTCGCGAATAATGTTTTGCAGTTTACTCTTGACGCTGGAAATAGCCCGCGGTGCATAGTGAAAGTTAATCACAAGCGATACAAAGACGCCACAGCTCGCTAAAAATAAAATCGATGAAAATATCTTCAGTGGACCGATTCCAAGACTTCTTAGCGCAATAAATTCGTTATTCGCCGATATTTCACCCAGAGTCAGTAACGTCGCTACAACAAACCCAAATGGAAGCGCATGGGAAACCATCGAAGGTACAAGCATGACCATCAAAAAAAAACAATTACCTAACGACAATTTTCCCTCCGCTAGAAAATCCATCATGCTTTTCATGACGTTTCCCGCTATGAGTACGATCGAAAGAAATAATACCGCTCCCGCCAAATAAAATAAGAATTGCCTTAATATATACTGATGGAGAAATTTCACGCGTCCTTCACAAAAATGTATTTTTAGAATCCCACTGTCAAATACGAGAAAATATTGCGGCGATCAAAACAATTCGACGAAAATTTAAGGCCTAAGGGCTACGCGCCCTTAGAATCCCCGCCAAGAGGCACCGCCTCCTGGACCTGGATTTGCGACTATCTCCACGGGCGAAGCCCGTGGAGATAGTCGCAGAATTAAAAAAGAAAAAAGGGTCTATTCTTGACCTTGCGGCCCAGACCTGCGCAGTATGCGCAGGTCTGGGCCACCGAAGGAGGTCAAGGAGTCTCTGACGCCTTGAGGGGGGGGCGAAGCCCCACAACAACCGGAGCCCCATAGCAGCCGGAATCCTCTGGGAACACAAAATTTTCGGAAAAATTTACGAATAATGTTGACATGGGGATGAAATTTTTAGAGATTAGTGGACATTATTCTATTATTGTTTTGTATTTATGGCCGATGATTGTATTGAAGTAACAGGAAAAGTAACTGCCGTGCTTCCCGGAACGATGTTTCGTGTGGAGCTCGAAAATGGGCATCAGATATTAGCCCACATCTCTGGGAAATTGCGCAAAAATTTCATTCGCCTTGCGGTAGGCGATCGCGTACGGATGGAAATGAGTCCCCACGATCTCGAAAGAGCGCGCATTATTTTTCGACTTAAAAACGCGGTAGTCCACAAAAACACACCGATACACAGTTACGGACCGCGTCGTCCTTCTCGCTGAGTTTGACTCTGTTCATGTCTGACACGATTGTCGCCCTAGCCACGCCGTTTGGGATATCCGCCATTGCTAAAATTCGCATAAGTGGTCCATTGACGCGGACACTGATTAGGAAACATTTGGGAAATAAAGATCCGGCTACCCATTCTGCATTTTTAGCGAATTACCGATCCATTTCGGGAAGAATTCTCGATCAAGTTATCGTGTTATTTTTCTCCAACGGACATTCCCACACGGGAGAAGACTCTATGGAAATCGATTGTCACGGCAATCCGTTGATTATTCGATCGATCATTGAGGATCTTCAAGTTGCGGGTTGTCGCATAGCCGAACCGGGAGAGTTTACGAAACGGGCCTATTTAAATCACAAAATCGATCTTTGCCAAGCGGAAGCGGTATTGGATGTGATTCATGCGACCAGCGAAAGTGCGCTTGAAATTTCACAAAAGCAGCTACGGGGTACACTCAGCGAAAAAATTTTCCATTTCAGCGATATTTTACTTTCGCTACTTGCAATGATCGAAGCACGCATTGATTTTGCCGAAGAAGGTCTTGAATTTGACGACAAAATTTCGAATAAGCTGGGCGAAACGCTAAAGGAAATCGAAAAAATTATCGACAGCCACAAATTTCGAAAAATGTTACTCCACGGCATTTCGGTAGCGATTGTAGGCCATCCAAATGCGGGAAAAAGTAGTTTACTCAACGCGCTACTGAATGAAGAACGGGCATTGGTAAGCGATATTCCGGGAACAACGCGTGATTTTGTCAGTGAAAATATCATCATTGATGGATTTTTGATAAAAATTATCGATACAGCTGGACTGCGCACTACGGATGACGCAATTGAACGGCTCGGCATAGCAAAGACAATTGAAAATATTCATGCTGCGGATCTCTGTTTAATCGTCGTGGATCAAAATACTCCCCTACCCCTTGGGGAAGCAATTGTAGCTGAACTTCAAAAAAAAATATGTATTCTCGTTTTCAATAAAACGGACCTCGAAGAAAATTCATCTCCCCATATTTCGAAAGGATTAAAAATTTTTCCTTCGGTATTTATTTCTGCCAAACACGGCACAGGAGTGGATATTTTAAAATCGGCCATTGCGAACAAAATCCGGGAAAGCATGATTTTGCCACAGGAAGTAACGATTGCCATTAATGAACGCCATCGGGAAATTTTTCAAGCGGTTCACGATTCGATTGTTTCTGCCCAAAATATTCTCAACAGTCAGCAATCCTACGAATTATGTGCCAGCGACCTGAGATTTGCTTTGGAAACGCTGGGATATATTACGGGAAAATACAACACCGAGGAAATGCTTGGGAAAATTTTTGATCAATTCTGTATCGGGAAATGAATTCTTGGAAGCATCGGTTATAAATTCAAGATTTATTAATAAATAAGTAAAATATCAATAAACTCACGAAAACGCGTCGCTTGCTCCCTCTCTCTACCTCTAGCTTTGAGAGGAAAATCGCGGCTGTCAAGTTGCTTTGAGAAAAGTAAATTACATTTTTGATATTTCTGACGACGAACTTCGGTCTCCGGAAACGCTATGGGCCAACGTAAGACAAAAGTAAAAATCAATGAAAATCTTGAGATGATTTTTGGGGAGGAGAATTTTTAACGCACCACTTGCTCCCCTTCTGCCTCTAGCCTTGAAAGAAATCTAGCAATTGTCAAGAGACTTATGGAGGGGATGCGGATTCGAGATGACCTGACGCAGATTGAGGGTTTCAGATTTCCTGCTTTTGACGTGCCGCTCGCTTCCTCCCTCTGCCTCTAGCTTTGCCGCCATCTTTAAATCTGTCAAGCGACTTTTTTAGACTCACAGAAAATAATGATAAAACTAAAACGCAATTAATAAATGTAAAACCACAAAACGTAATGAAGGCCAAAAATTATTTTTTTTATCCCGTGAGCTATGATCCTAAAATTTTATCTCATCGGGAGGGCCATTACGACCCTCCCTTTGGATGGATGGTTTTTCGGGAAAATTTTTCCAGTAAATTTCTTTTCATTCCATCTTATTCATTTGCTGACCAATGATAATCGATTCGCGCAATTGACTGGCTAAATCGGAAACATTGCCGGGAGAATGGGGAACGAAAATGACATTCGACTTCGATGAGCCGGCAATCTCTTTGAGCGTATCGATGTATTGAATGAGGAGCACCATTTCCATGACATCTTTTTGGGAAAGTCCAGGAACTTGGCGCACAAATTCTTCAATGGAATCTTTCAATCCCGAAACAATGGCGTGACGCTGTCCCGCAAGACCCTTTCCATGTAAAATACTCGCTTCCGCTGCCGCTTCCGCCTGTTTCACTTTGAGTATTTTTTCTGCCTCACCCTTTTCCGTGGCCGCAACACGTACGCGTTGCGCTGCATTGATCTCATTCATCGCCGCCTTGACATTGTTCGCCGGCGAAATATCTGTCACAAGCGCTTTGACAATCTCATAACCAAACTCCGCCATCACATCGGACAATTCGGATTTAACCGCATCCGCAATGTCATCCTTCCGCTCAAAGACGTCGTCGAGCAAAATTTTTGGAACTTGTGCCCGAATGACGTCGAAAACGAAAGCCTCGATTTGCTTCGTCGGATTCTGTAACATATAAAACGCTTCGTAGACTTTAGCCGGCAAAATGCGATATTGAACCGATACCATCAGATCGATAAATACATTATCTTGCGTTTTGGTCTCAATATCTACATTCAATTGGCAAATTTTTAGCGATGAACGTAACCGAACTTGATCGATAAGCGGAATGAGAATATTCAACCCAGGACCCGCGATTCGATGAAATTTTCCAAAGCGTTCAACGATGGCACAAGTCTGCTGCTCAACCGTAAAAACACTCGCAAATAGTATCACACCTATTACTACCACTAAAATGATTAATATTTCCATAATTTTTCTTCGCCTTTAATTATATACGAAAAACAATACTCAATTCAAGGAATAAAATAAAAAAATAACAAGTAGAAGTTTTTCTTATGATGAAGTAAAATATTGCTTATAAATAAAACAAATCTCACAAAAAGAGTTGACTTGGAAATCCCTATTTCCCAATATTTTGTCCGTAAACCGATTTTTTAAAAAAATTTGGTCGACATCGATGGAAGTAGTAATACGTTTGGAAAATCTTCAAAAATTTTCATCTTGAAAATCAGCTCGGGTGGTGGAATGGTAGACACGCCAGACTTAGGATCTGGTGCCGCAAGGCATGAGGGTTCGAGTCCCTCCTCGAGCACCGTTATTGTTTGAAAAAATGTTCTTAAAAATACCTCGACAGTTGGAAAGTCTCTCCCAAGGCTAAAAGATAGAAGGTGGGAGCGAACAACATGTCGAAATCCTTACGAATATTTTTTAGTTCTAGATTTTTATGTAAATCTCACAAGAAATTCAATCATCGCCGGTTCCTTGATCAAAGAGGATGATCGTATGATCCGGTTGGCCATCGCTGGCGAAAAGAAAGGGACTATTGTTAATATAGCTTTCATAATCGCCGCACGTAATCCAGATTCTGCCAGGAAAAGCCTTTCGGATATCAGAAGTGTAACCCCGTTTATCCCACTTCAGAAATTTGCCCGGTCGACTACCATCGAACTATACGGTGTGTCCGTCGGCGCGTAGACCACATAGCCCGCCTTCAGAACCGTAGAGTCCATATTTTTCATCCCATTTTCCGTCAATTTGTAATCCTCTGGTAAAAGCAAATGGAGTTGTATCGAGAGGAACATTGGAAGGCAAATCGAGCGCAAAACAGTAACTAAACATCCAAGAATTATTAATAATTGGGTTGGTAAGTTCTTTGAAAGCACCTGTATTCTCAACTGTTCCAGAGGATATATAACAAATGGCCGTTTGTTTAATTTTCGAGGCATATCGATCGGCCGGAGAGATATATACATAGGGATCGTTAAGAATAATATCCGATGAGCTGGTTCTATAACGTCCTGCCAATTTATGTGCGAGAGCAGAGACTTTTATTCTATCGTTTTCACCCTTTCCATCAAGTATTCAGCCGCGATTAATCACAGTTTTTCTCCACACGGCGGCAACTGTTTGCAGATTAGAAACATCTTTTAACTTCCGCGCGCTGAGTTTGATCGAACTCATTACGGGTAGACAAATGGCTAGTAAAATTCCGATGATTGTAATTATGAAAACGATTTCCAGCAGAGTAAAAGATTGATTTTTATTTTTTACATTTTGTCATTTTGACGAATAGAGTCGATAAAAAAGAAAAGCAAACTCTCAGAAGAAAGAAACGAATTCGCTTAGCAAGTAAAACGACTTAAGGAGGCAGAAACCCTACTTGAGCAGCGAGAACAGACAATCAAGCAGGTAGAAATCCTACTCGGGCAGACAATCAAGCAGGCAAGAGATGGGATCGCTCAGCTAAAGATTTCTTTCTGATGGTGTTGACTATCAAATATAACGGGATTTTGCTCTCGAAGATAAAGAGATTTTGCTCATAGATAAAAAGCAAATTCTCTTTTTCTCAAAGGCTTCGATTCGAAGGCTTCTTCTAATAAATTAGCCAAAAATAAGAATATTTTACCCATTCTCTAATAAGTGAATAACCATCAGCAAATTGTAATCTTGGTTTCAATGAAGTAATTTTATTGAAAAAGCATCTCGTAAGGGATGCTTTTTTATCTGTGTTTATACATCGCTTAATATCACAACTTTAATTATAAAATCGCTAATTTGATTTATGTAACCCCCTAGCAATTTATTAAAGATAAATGAAGCGAGGATGTTGCGACATTTTTATCGCGAAATAAGTGCCGTGGGAAACTTTGCTAATCAAGATCTTGAGGAAATGCTCATTCGATTAGACAAAACGTACACACCCGATAGTATTTTGTAAAATAGAGCAATATACTAAAGCAAAAGGATTATCTTACCCATATATCCTAAAACAATGATTATTTTTTGGGACGAACGTAGGGATTTTCTCTTTTTTCTTTGCCAATCGTCGTTAACCACCCATGGCCAGGAATGACCTGCGTTTCGTCGGGAAGTAGATATAGCTTTTCGCGAATATTTCTAAACAAAGTGTGCTTATTACCCCCCGGAAAATCGGAGCGTCCAACCGTTCCTGCAAAAAGAGTATCGCCAACAAAACAAATCCCAAGATCTTTGAAGTAATACGCCGCTCCACCTTCAACATGCCCTGCAATCCATAGCGTTTGAACCAATAATTCACCGATCGCAAAATGTAAGCCATCAGTCAAAACATGGTCAATTTTACAAGATTCGATTGAAAAATCCATTGGTAATAGTAGCCCCGCACGCTCCACATGCTCGATAAAAGGAACATCGAGTGCATAGGCATACGTTTCAAGTCCTTTTTCGCGAAAAACCGATGCACTCCCAATATGGTCCCAATGGTAATGTGTGATAAGTAGCGCTTTCAATTGAATCTTTTTTTGTGTGGCAATGGAAAAGATCGTTTCTGCCGATTCGGGTGGGGCATCGATAATGAACCCCTGCCCTTGCCAAACGATGAATCCGACATTTGTCCGCAAAGGGCCTAAAGGATATACGTCTACCGTAGTATCCAACTGATTGTAAATATTCACCTTTTAAGAAGATATGAATCGAAGATTGTCATTCAAGTTTGTTTTTTGGAAAATAACTTTAAACTCTATAAATGCTATATTAATATAACATTGACAGTTTAACAATCTCATATAATATTGCATAAACATTTAACGTATGTTGCGTTAAATTCGAATAGAAAGGTTTAATATGAATAAAAGTTATAATATAAAAAATAAATTCCTGAAAAATATTGCACTCGGGAGCTTCCTATTTGGCAGTTTCACGGGTACATTTTCCCAACTCCAAGCTGATCCAAACAAAAAAGATAGTCAAAGGAAGCTTTCAAGGAGTAGCAGTGTGCCAAGCGAAAAAGATAGTCAAAGGAAGTTTTTAAGCAGCAGTGTGCCACGCGGAAAAGATAGTCAAAGGAAGCCTTTAAGCAGCAGTATGCCACGCGGAAAAGATAGCCAAAGGAAGCTTTCAAGAAGCAGCAGTGTGCTTCCAGCACACACTACAGTCGAGAAATCGTTCGCTCAACCTCAGAGTCATTCACTTCACGATGTAGTATTATCGGACGATGCAGCAGAAGTACTTCGGTTACTTCAGGCAGGCGCAGATCCCAATGAACTAGATAGGTTCGGATATACGCCATTGCAATGCGCAACTTCCACGGGGATGATTGACCTACTGTGCGCCCTAGGAGCCGATATTAACAAGCCCAATCAATGGGGCGATACTCCACTGCGTGGCGCCGTATCGGTCCCTAACCCAAATTTACAGTCTTTAGAACATATAAAACAATTATTACGAAAAGGTGCCCAAAAAGACATACAAGATGCGCAAGGCAAGACCCCCGTAGAAGCTGTACAGGAGGCAATTGAATGGGGTATCGTCCACAACGGCCGATTTAACTCACATATAGATGATGATGCACGCAAAGTATATGCTGAAGTTCTAAAACTATTCTTTTTACCTCAACATCTCTGGTAAAATCGCATCGACTCTGCTGGAAAAAAAGCAAAAGCACTTCCCTAAGGAGGTGCTTTTTGGATCTATAATTTACACGTTGATCCATTTCCTGAAAACTTTTACAAAAATAATTTTAGATTTCCATAAATATATTACCAATATAACATTGACACTTTAATGGTTTTATATAATATTAAGTGAACATTTAATGCATGTTGCGCTAAATGCGAATAGAAAGGTTTAATATGAATAAAAACGATAATATAAAAAATAAATTCCTGAAAAATATTGCACTCGGGAGCTTCTTATTTGGCAGTTTCGCGGGTATATTAGACCTGTTACAAAAGAAGCAAATTGCTTTGAACTCTGATAAAAATTGCGCAGAGTGGGGTATCAGGAGGCAAAAATATGATTAACGACGAGTTTTTTGAGAGAAGTCCAAGATTATTTAATGATATCTTCGGCCCCAATCTTCACAAGTTTTAGGCCTTGGTTCCCAAGGTCGAGCGTGAGTTCAACGAACGGATCACCAGTAAATACAAACGTCCTGGAAAGTTTCACAAAGAAGAAAAGGCATACCGTGAAGACAGAGATACGTATTACAAGGAGAGTGAATACAACATGGTATTATCAAGGATTAGGGTTAAGATTGAGAATGTATTAGCAAAGATTAAGGTGTTCAAGATCCTATCCGATCGATACAGAAAAGGGAGAGGGAGGTTTAATAAGCGGTTCAAGATCATAGCTGGGATAGTTAATCTGAAGAGCGGATTTGGATTCTCATGAATCGGGAGTAGGTAATCGGTAGCTTAGGGTAATCTATCCAATATCTTTTGATAATCACTTTTGCAAAAGGTCTTAATGTCGATTGCAACAGGTCTTAATGTCGAAAAATACGATCGGAAGGTTTCCACTAAAAAACTTGACAAGCCACGGGAATCCCCTGAGGCTGGGAGGTAGAGGGAGGGGTGAGCATCACGTTTAGCCGTCGGGTACGTTTTTACATTTTAAAAAACTTCATTCTTTAGATGGTTTTGATTTTAAAATTTAAGTATAGGATAATTTAGACTTTTCTTTTATTAAAAATTTGATAGGTTTACTCTTGCATGGATACTAAAAAGAAAATCGATCAGTTTTGTCAGAAAATAGAAGATATGATAAAGGAGATTTCTTCTGGGGAGTTTGGGTTATCGTTAGGTATTTTAGGAGGAAGTACATCTCTTCTAATGACGATTTATCGCGCGGCATTGGATCACTATGCCAGTGACGAAGGATGTTGGAAAGTTTTAGAGCAAATCATTTCCAAGTCTGAAGAGCGTCCTTTGCAGGAGGTATTTGCTTCATCGACGGAGAACGATGTACAAATTCTCACCAAATTTGCAGAAACATACTACAATGAGGGTAAGGTACAGATAGCAGCCCAATTGTTTCAATTTTTGACGTTACTCTGTCCCGATGGAGTTCCGCATCCCACCACTTACATGTTACTTGCTGAATCCATTTCGGAACTCAATATTGATTTAGGGTTACAGATCTACGATTTTGTTCTCAATATTTTTCCGGATCATCCGGCCATTTTACTTGGTGCAGCGAGGCGTTATGGTGATGGTGAGCGGCCTAAACGTGCCCTTCGTCTTCTTGAACACGCCAGGGAAGTTTGCGAACATAATGTGGAAACAGATCCGTCTTTGCGAAAATTTCTTGATATTTTTAATCTTGAATTTGAGAAAATTCGAAACGAGATTCTTGCGAAAGAATAACAATATTTTACTGAAAAGAGTCCTTAATTTTCGAGAACCAGGATTTTTCGTTAGAGCCGAGGGATATTGCGAAGGCCTCCAGCTTAGCGCGTTGTTCCGAGGTCAATTTTTTAGGCACTTCAATTCCGATATGGACCAATTGATCGCCGCGGTGACCCGTTGAAAAATTTGGCATACCGTAACCGCGCATACGTAAAATCGAATCCGGTTGAGTTCCTGCGGGTATTTGGAGAACCGCCTCCGCATCAATTGTTTTTATATTAATTTCTCCGCCCAGGGCCGCTAGTGTAAAAGGAATGGACAAACTACAGTGTAAATGGTCGCCATCGCGTTCGAATTGTTTATCGTTTTTAATGAAGACGACGACAAACAAGTCACCATTACGCCCACCGCGGACACCCGATTCGCCGAAACCATTTAATCGCAATTTCATTCCGTGGGCAATGCCTGCAGGAATTTTAATTTTCGTCTTTGTATTTTCCTCGACACAGCCTGTTCCCTGGCAAGCGCGGCAGGGATTTGTGATTTTCATTCCGGTACCACTACAATCGGGGCAAGTTTGGCGCATCGCAAAAAATCCTTGGGACATGGTTAAAACTCCGGAGCCGTGGCAAGTGGAACAGGTCCCTACCTGTGAACCCTTTTCGGAACCCGTTCCGTCACAGTGAGTACAAGCTACATGGCGTTCGTAGCGCAATAATTTTTCCACACCGGTAAAGGCTTCTTTGAGAGAAATTTCCAAATCGTAGCGCAAATCGGATCCATCCTGCTGTACCGAACGTCGCTTTGCATTTCCACCAAATAAATCGCCAAAAATACCGCCTTCGCCCCCAAAGGCTTCCCTGAAAATATCGAATGGATCTTGAAAACCGCTACCATACCGACGTCCTGACTGATTTCCTTCTCGGGGATCGAAGGCATCGTGACCATAGCGGTCATAGGCAGCCCGTTTTTGTCCGTCGCTGAGGACATCATAAGCTTCCGAAACCTGTTTAAATTTTTCCTCTGCCGACTTATCGCCTGGATTTTTATCGGGATGGTATTTGATTGCCATTTTTCGATAGGCCTTTTTAATTTCATCGGTCGATGCATCTTTAGGTACTCCTAGCAATTCGTAATAATCCGTTTTAGCCATTCTATTTTTCCTCCATTTGAGCGCCCTTTGAAACCACCACTGCAGCGGGTCGTAGGAGACGGTCGTGTAAAAGGTACCCCTTGCGGACCGTTTGAACGACATGTTCCTGTGGTATACTTTCATCATGGACATAGGCAACGGCCTCTTCCCACTGCGGGTTAAAAGCTTCCCCTTGGGGAGCGATTTCTTTCAAACCTCTTGTGGCGAGGAGTGACTGCAGTTGCATAAAAATCATCTGAAACCCGGAAAGCGCATGAGAATTTTCCTGCATCGACTTTAGTCCGAGTTCGAAGCTATCGAGAACGGGCAACAGTTCTTCGATGAAGTCGGCACAGGCGAAGCGGCGGAGATTGTCTTGATCGCGGATAGCACGTTTGCGGTAGTTATCGAAATCTGCTTGAGCGCGGAGCAATTGTTCCCTAAGCTGCTGTAATTCCTGGGCTACGAAATCGGTTACCGATATATTAACGGGTATCTCGGCCTGAAGATTGGCAATTTTCTCCAACTCCGGGATTAAATTTTCTTTATTATCCGAAAGATTAGCTATATCCTGGTTATTTTCGATAGACTGACTGTCCAAATCTTCGGTTTCCGGGGTGGCATTTTCCGGATTTCGTTTACGCTGCGTTTTTTCATCGATCGTATCCATGTGGTACAGCATATGTATTAGGATAAAACAATTTCAAGCAAACTTTTTTTTAAAAATACCTGAAGAGACAAAAAATAAGTGGGCGAAGAGATTTACCTCGATGGGAAAGGGATTTTTGTAAAAACTCACAATATTCCAAATTGTTTTTAAATGTTTTATTGAATAAATAAAAAATCATTATAATACAAATTATTACGAGCAAATTACATAAAAAAGTATTATCAATTGGGTTGGGATGTTTTACCGTAGCCGCAAGTTATGGCACTGAATCCGGGCTTGAAGGTACATTTTACAGTAGACCGCCTCCGCTATCTGTACCGCGGCGAGCCCCAGGACAAAAATTCACTTTAGAAGAAGATGCACGACTGCGCGTTCTTGTGTTTCGATACGGAATGGCTAGTTGGAAGCAGATTGCTTTTTTTATGCCCAATCGAAGTGCGCGACAATGCCGAGAGCGATGGAAAAATTATCTAATCCCGGGTCTCAATTTTTCGCCATGGACCTGGAAAGATGATGCTCTTTTGCGAGAAAAATTTAACGAATTAGGTCCTAAGTGGGCTCAAATTGTAAAATTTTTTCCGGGCAGAACGGATACGAACTGCAAAAACAGATGGCAACAACTCCAAACACGTGAACGGCGAAGATTACAATTAAATCCGCCAGCATTGCCTCCGCAAGACGATCTCACTTGGGATGATACTGAAGATTTTTACGATCAATATTGATGATTGATACACTTCAATCACTACAAATAATAGCAAAATGGCGATAAGTTTTTGTCGCCATTTTGGCTCTCTTCCCATAGCTTTCTCCGCATCACTTCGCCAATCATAATCCCGGCCAAAAATTTCTAATTTCTTTCTTGACAGCTACTTCAAACTTTAAGATAATACTAATCACTGTGGACAATTTACATAGAAAAATACTATCGGTTGGTTTCGGCTGTTTCATTTCAGCCGCAAGTTATGGTACTATACCGCATTGGATATTTGGAGGTACATTTGGCGGTGGATCTTTTCCGCCACCTGCATCGTATTATGGCGGACCTTTTCCGCCATCTGCACCGTATTATGGCGGATCTTTTCCGCCACCTGCATCGTATTATGGCGGACCTTTTCCGCCACCTGCACCGTATTATGGTGGACCTCTTCGGCCATCTGTACCGCAGCGAACCTCAGAACAAAAATTCACTCCAAAAGAAGATGCACGACTGTGCGCTCTTGTGGATCAATATGGAACAAAAAATTGGAAGTAGATTGCTTCTCACATGTTCAATCGAAAAGCGCGACAATGCCGAGAGCGATGGAAAAATTACCTAGCCCCGGATCTCAATTTTTCGCCATGGACCCGGGAAAATGATGCTCTTTTGCGAGAAAAATTCAACGAATTAGGTCCTAAGTGGGCTCAAATTGCAAGATTTTTTCCGAACAAAACGGATCTGAACTGCAAAAACAGATGGCGACTATTCCAAAAACGTGAACGGCGAAGATTACAATTAAATCCGCCAGCATTGCCTCCACAAGACGATCTCATTTCGTCAGTATCGCATTCGTCAGCACCGCTTCCGCCAGTACCACAACTGCCAGCATTGCCTCCACAAGACGATCTCACTTGGGATGATACTGAAGATTTTTGCGACCAACATTGATGATTGATACACTTCGATCATACCAAATAGCAAAATGGCGATAAGTTTTTGTCGCCATTTTGGCTCTCTCTCCGTAGCTTCATTCGCGTCACTTCGTCAATCATAATCCCGGCCAAAAATTTCTAATTTCTTTCTTGACAGCTACTTTAAATTTTAAGATAACACTAATCACTGTGAACAATTTACATAGAAAAATACTATCGGTTGGTTTCGGCTGTTTCATTTCAGCCGCAAGTTATGGTACTATACCGCATTGGATATTTGGAAGTACATTTGGCGGTGGACCTTTTCCGCCATCTGCATCGCAGCGAGCCACAGGACAAAAATTCACTCCAAAAGAAGATGCACGACTGTGCGCTCTTGTGGATCAATATGGAACAAAAAATTGGAAGCAGATTGCTTCTCACATGTTCAATCGAAGTGCGCGACAATGCCGAGATCGATGGAAAATTTATCTAGCCCCGGGTCTCAATTTGTCGACCTGGACTGACGTAGAAGATGCTCTTTTGCGAGAAAAATTCAACGAATTAGGTCCTAAGTGGGTTCAAATTGTAAAATTTTTTCCGGGCAGAACGGATACGAACTGCAAAAACAGATGGCAACAACTCCAAACACGTGAACAGCGAAGATTACAATTAAATCCACCAGCACCGCCTCCATCGGCACCGCTTCCGCAAGATGATTCCAATTTCCGGGATGACTCCTTCGGCCAATATGGTCCTGTCTTCTACGATCCAGATGATCCATTTGGAAATTCGTTTTTTTGACTATAGCACACTCCAATCACCCTAACAGGCAAAATGGCGATAAGTTTTTGTCGCCATTTTGACTCTTTTCCCATAGTTTTCTCCGCATCACTTATTTTCCGGATTTCGTTCACGCTGCGTTTTTTCATCAATCGTATCCATATAGTATGGCATATGGATTAGGATAAAACAATTTTAAGTAAACTTTTCTCTAACAATACCTAAAGGGACAAAAAAATAGACCTGTTGCAAAAGCTCTCCCAAAATCACCTGTATAGTTTTTGGTGTCAAATTATCATTCGGACATCACCAAATCTTTCTGTAGGGCCTTTTACGGGGATCGGTTTTTGAGAAAACGATTAAATCAGGAGGCAAAATCCGAAAAATGAGTCGCTCAGGGCTTATGCAACAGCTCTAATAAGTAAGCGAAGGGGTTTACCTCGACGGAAAAGAATTTATATTGAAATTTAAAATATTTTCAAATTATTTTTAATAATTTTCATTGAATAAATAAAAAAACAAACGCGGATGGCGAAATTAAGGGGGAAAAATAAAGGCAAAAGCCGAAATTTAGGAACGGAAATTGGAAAGCGTGAAGCCAAAAAGGGATTGAAACTTTCCGATGGCCGTTTTTATGGAAGAACGTTTGCGGAGTAACTTTTTTTCTATCGGAGTATTAGGGCTCCTGTTTTTCTTAGGACGAGCAACGAGACGTAATCCTTGCTTTGGGAGCTGTTTTTTTAAGGGTTTTG
>JAIRLD010000069.1 GCA_031259665.1 Puniceicoccales bacterium
GGAGATGCGGCTCGGCATGGTGTTCAAAAGGTCGCCGGAAAGGTTCCCGGAATAGTTGCCGAAGGGACAGCCATAGAAGCGGCGCGTTGTGCCATAGATAACAGTGGCGGTATTATACAGGATCTGTGTGGCATAGGTAGGCGGTATAGCTGGTGCTGCATTAGGTGAGTTAGGAGGCCCGATAGGTGCTGTGATAGTGGGTATACTTGGAGAAGCAGCAGGCGAAGCGATTGGAAGGCTAATAGAAAGTAAATGCGAAGAAACGGAAGAGCAGCCGAAAAGAAAGCAGTCTTCAGAGAAAAAGCCCGTGGTCAAAAAGAAAGAACCACTGATTATCAGACAAATGTTCGTTCCAGATCCTTCTTCAACTCAAAAAGCAAGCGGAGAAGAAGATCCCGAAATGCAATACTATTGTCAACATTGTAGTGCAAATTTTTGGAGGCGTCGTTCCCATGAGATAAGATGTGGTCCTGAACGTAAGAACAGTTGTCCCAGGTGTGGTCGTCTTGGATCGCAAGCGACGCTTTTGGCGTCTCTCGGAGGGTCGTCCTTTGCCGATTTGAATTGTGGACTTTCCCGGTGGTGAACTATTAAAATAATGACATCGATGAAATTAAGCTTGCTTTAAATAGTAAACCTCAATTGTAGTTGAATTATGAAAAAAACTTATAACTATGGAGATGGAATGTGAGCTATGGAAATCGTAAAAAGGACAATAAAAGCGATTATTTATGCCTTTGTGGGTGGTTTAGGCGGTGGAATGGGCGCTGTAGCGGGAAGCGTTTCAACGAGGTTTCGTCTAAGTATTCGTGCTTTTAAAGTAACAAGTATGATAGCTATTCCGGTAAGCATTTTGTATGTTTATTTCAGGATGAATGGTGTTTCTCTAAGTGAGGCAGGGTTAAAATTGATTTCTGTGCTTATGGCAACGCCTCTGGTAGTATTCGTGTGGATTGTGGTTCCTTCTTTTGTTGAGTATGTAGAATATGTTGCTCGCGGGATGGCAATGGGTGCTATAAGAGGAGCTCGGGGAGGCATTTTAGGAGGAAGCTTAGGGGGAGCTATAAATGGTATTGAAAGTGGAATCCTGTTAGGTTTTGTTTTTTGGATATTTACCAATATGCTCATTCGGATTTATTTTAATTGTTTTAAGAAGCTTGACAAGTGGTATTGGGAACAAACTTTGTGGATTATTCTCATTTTTGCCTTGTTGAGATTAATTACTGGTATGATCGGCGGAGCTCAAAATTATACTTCAAAAATTATTCTAAAAAATGATACTTTAAAGGATGTTTTTCGCTCTACTTTTAAATATGCCTTACGAGGTTCTCGATTGAGGGTGTTTTCTGAAATTAATTGGGCCTCTGAAACCAAATCCTCCGGAACATCTCGCTGAAAAAAATCCGGAGGAATCGGAGCGGCAAGCGATTGCCGATTTTCTTCGTCATTGGGACTCGGAGCAATACGCAATAGATGATGCGACGATTACCAATGCGGCGAAGGAAATCTGGGGATTGAATGGTGGCTTTAAATTTAATCCGGGGAAAAAAGCGGTTCAAAGCCTTTGTACGTCTCAACCTAGAATGGTAGCTCCTAGGGACGGCGGCTAGTGGTAGATCCGGTGCCGCAAGTATTGCTCGACCTAGGGCCGCAGGTGTTACTCGACCTAGAGCTGTAAGTGCTGCTCAGCCCGGAGCCGCAGGTCTTACTAGACCTGGGACCACAGGTGCTACCATGGGAACTGCAATACAAGATATTCAGGGGATTACCGGAGAAAGCAACGAGTTTGATAATGCTGTTCGGTTAGCCAAGGAACAGTTAGAAGCGGCGCAAAGGGAAGTAGAAATAGCTAAAAGAGAAGTTGAGGAGTTCAAAACGCAAGTGTTTGTTAATTGCGATCGTCAAAATGAGCTTTCCCGAAAGATTGGCGATCAATGGGGTGTATACATGCAGCGGGGAGGCGGTGTTTGGCGGGCAGAAAGGATTCCTGAAGACAGATTAAGATTGATAAGAGAAGAGATAGAGAAAAAAAAATCAATAAAAGAAAAAAAAGAAACAATAGAGAGCCATGGAGGATATAAGCACTGTAGCTGTGGACTAATAGGAGAAGTAGAAAAAGAAGAAAAAGAACTAGAGGAAAAGGAGAAGGAGCTAAGAGAATTAGGAGCTGCGATAAAAGAGTATGAAGGAATCAAAGGTGAACATGAAAAGTCGATAGAGGAATTAAAGTTGGCGGAAGAAAGATTGAAAGCAGCCATGGCGAATGTAGAGGAGTGGAATAAAAAAAGCGAAAAGACGTTAAAAAAACAAAAAGAAGAGAGGGGTAGGATAAAAAAAATAAAAGAGGAAGAGGAAGCCAAAAAAAGAGCGGAAGCTAGTGAGAAAAAAGAATCAGGAATGGGTCTCGGTGAAGTTGCTGCAGCGATGGTTCCCATTGCCCTTAATTTTATACCTGGAATGGCGGCGGTTAATACTGCGACAAAGGGGGTTCAGGTTGCAAAGGAAGTTTTGGATGGCGGTTGAACACTTTGGAATATTTATAAGGCTATAGATACTGCGATTGCGGTTGCCGATACCGTGCGGGAGTTGAGTGCCGATCGCAGCTCTAACGAGGAAAAACCAGTTGCCAGTCAGAGTTCCAGCGGACCCACTAATCCCCCGCAAAATCCCCAAAATGATCCCAAAGATCCTAAGGATAAAGATAAGCCTGAAAAACCAAAGGCTGAAAAACCAAAAGCAGCCGTAGGAGATGCTGAAAAATATAGAGGTTTAAAAAAAGATGCAGTACTTTGAGATAACATAGAAGGCCATCATATGCCATCTAAAGCTTACACAGGAAAACACGGAGTTAAAGAAGGTGATGGCATTGCTATGAATATGAGAAGAGAAGATCATGCATTGACAAGGACGCATGGAAATCGTAGTAATGCTCGATCGAATCTAAAGCCTAGAGATGAATTGGCAGCAGACGTTCGTGATGTGCGAAAGATTTGCCAGGACAAAGGGAGGTATACTCCCGGAATCAGAAAAGGACTACAGGGAGTTATTAAGAAGAACGAGGAAAAGTTTCCCCATTTATACGGAAAGGATGTAAAGAAATGATCGATAAACAAATGTTAAAACGGATTAAGCAATTATCGAAAGGATTAACGGAAGAAGATGTAGCGGAGTTTGGCCGTATTATGGAAGCCATAGCGGAAAAGGATAAAACGGAAGAGGATGAGAAACTTCTTCCGGATTTGTTTTTGCTCTTTGATGATGCTTGGACTTCCGATGGAATTATATATCCACTGCTTCATGCTGTCGAATCGTTTGAAGTTACATTTTATACAAAAACCTTCTTAAAAACACTTAAGGATTCCTATGGTCATGCTCCAGAATCTATGGAATGGTTGTTCATAGGAATGATGAATCATGATCTTGCTTTAGAAGTAATTAAGGAAAATATTCATTTAGCTGACAAAGAAACATTTTTGGCACTATTGGATTTCTTCGAGAATGATGAACCATTATTAGAATACCACAAACAAATTATTGCAGAATTAAGAGTGTTGGTGAATACTTTCAGCAAAAAAACCGGAACCGGCGATGGTGGTGGCGGCAAACCCGCGCCGAAACCGGAACCACCGAAATTCGAAGCACCGAAAGTTGAAAAACCAAAAGCAGTAGTAGGGGACACTAAAGAATATAGAGTTTTAAAAAAGGGTAGAGTGCTTGGAGATGGGATAGAAGCGCACCATATGCCATCTAAAGCTTACCTGGAAAAACATGGCATTAAAAAAGGCGATGGAATTGCCATGAATATGAAAAAAGAAGATCACGTATTGACAAGGACGTATGGAAATCGTAATAATGCTCAATCGAATTTGAAGTCCAGAGATGAATTATTAGAACGGATAAAATTCTTATCGAAAGGATTAACGGAAGAAGATGTGGCAGAATTTGGCCGTATTATGGGAGTCATAGCGGAAAAGGATAAAACGGAAGAGGATGAGAAACTTCTTCCAGATTTGTTTTTGCTTTTTTATGACGATTGGACTTCTGAGGGAATTATTTGTCCTCTCATTCATGCCGTTGAATCGTTTGAAGATTCTTTTTATGTAGAAACTTTTTTAAAAGGTCTTAAGGATTTCTACAACAATTCGAAAGAGTGCATAGAGGGGCAGTTTTATAGAATAATGAACCACAATCCATCCTTAGAGATACTTAAAAAAAACGTTCATTTAGCTGATAAGAAAACACTTTTAGCGCTATTAGATAATATAGAAAATGATGAACCATTGGAAAGACACAAACCAATCATTACAGAGTTAAGAGCATTGGTGAATACATGACGTGACCATATAATCGAGTTATTTTTTTATTTGAAGGGAACGCCAATATAGTTTTTGGCGTTTTTTTATAATTAAGTGCAGCAAAAAGGCGTGAGAGGCGATGGAAGTTTCGGCCTCGAAGTTTATACCCAGTAGTGTCCCCAAACCAATTCCTAACCCCGCTCCGAGGCTGGAGCTGCCGAAAGCAAAAGTGCCAAAAGTAGAAAAGAAAGTTGTACATTTTTGACAAAATCCTAATCAGTCTCGCCATACATTTAGGCATACTGAAGAGCATGGATTACGAAATAAACAAGTTAAATTAGCTGTAGAAGAAGATTTAGGAAAAAATATGCGAAAAATTGACTTAAATAAATCATATAAAGGAACAGTTAAAGTTAATGGAATTGAACTAGAATATAATGCTCAAGAAGTTGCTTCTGGAGAGATTAACATTGGGAAAATAATAATAAAAAAGAAGTAAAATGATTAGAAGCTTAAGTGACATAGAAAAAAACTGCTGCTGACAATGCCTGTTACTGAATGTAAGTATAGGCAAATGATTGAAAATTTGATAGATAAATTTGTCGTTGAAGAAATGGAAGACGGAGGTATGGGAAGCTTGGCTTTCGATCCAATGGGAAATAATTACTTCCGTGAAAGAGGTGTAAATATACAAAACAAATATAAAGGTAAAAACGTAAAAGTATATTTTGATAATAGAATGTTTTCAAAGATAATATCCGAAATTGAAACCAATGATTCCGATGGAGTACCTGTGTCCATAGCTTTATACGTAGATAACTTCGACAATATATACGAACTTGATGTTTGGAAGGTCAATTTTGATCGAACGTGTGACTTATCAGTATGTTGCGACAATTACATGCGAGGTACCATATCGGGGCGCGAAGGTTTTTTTAGAAAAGAAGAAATAAAAAATGGGAAAAAATATCTATATGTGTGTTATGATGCTGGAGAGGGTGGAGTAACATGTGGTAGAGTACTTCCTATTCATGAAAACAGTGATAGGATCAAAATCGAGTCGAGAGCCGAAGTTCAAAAATCTCTTTGCAAACATCAAGGAAGAGAGTATATACCCGATCCAGATCTTCCCAAAGTGAAGCCACTTCCGGAGGAATTCAAAACCGACGAATGGTGGAAAAAGCGTGGATTATGATATTTTAATAAAAATAAAGTAAACCCTAAGCCGTTGCCGACGTTTTGGACGAAGGCAACGGCTGAAAAATATCAAGAAACTGGAAATATTTTGGATGCCGTAGGGGCCGGAGTTGAAGATGCTGCCCTTACTGTCGCCGGTGGAAAATTGGTGAAAGTGGGCCGAAAACTGGCTGCTCCCCGAGCTGCTACTCCCAAACTTGCCTTTGAAACGGAAGTTTCGGCCTTTGAAAACGTTAATACTTCTGCAGCGAATAAACAAATAGGGAAAATAAAAAAGGAAGATTTTGGAGGAGGTGAAATGAGGACCGATGGTAAAGATTTATATCGATTTGATCGCGCTCATCAAACGGGTAAAATTCATTTAGAAAAGTACGTAAAAACCGGAAAAGGATGGCAATCCTATGCCGAATGCGATCCTAACACTTTAAAGGAAATTCCTGGAAGTGTGGAAAAAATTGCCAAACAAAAGAGAAAGCCCATTAAGTAATAAAGAATGGAAAATATTAGTGAGTGCCTATTTAAAGTGATAAGCAACTGTAGTAAATTACAGTTGTATTATGACCATGAAGATAAATGTTTTTCAATTCCTTTATATTTTCATGGAGAACAAGGATATTATTTATCCTTTGATCCATGGAATGGTTCTGAACTAAGGTGTATGTATGATCGTGAATTTGTTAGTAATTATAAAAATAACATAAGGATAGAAAAAAAACTTTGGAAGAAACACCGATGGACATGTTATTTAGAAAATAGCAAACTACATGAAAAAGAACTCCATGAATTTTTAGGTAAATTTGGCCCTGTAAGTTCTCCCAAAAATAGAAAGTGGCAAGATTTGCAACTAAGATGTGACAGAAATTCGCATTTAGTTAAGGGAGTTTGTGATAATCTGGGTTATTTCTTAAAAGGAGGAGAAAAAGAATATATGGTTCCTATTGTTCATATTTCGAATATCCGTATATATGCTATTCTTAATAAGAAAGAGTATGGAGGATTTGAGCCGATGGATTACTGTCTATTTTGCGGGGAAAAGTTTCCGGAGCGTTTAGACGAAGAGTTGAGCAAAATCTTGCAAACGGAATACGGTTTGAAGTCGTGGAAAGATTACAAAAAAGCCCCAACCGAGTTTCACAGTGACAAGTGGTGGAAAAAGCGTGGGTTGTGATATTCCGATAAAAAAACTAAAATAAACCCCCAGCCGTTGCCAACGTTTTAATCGGAGGCAATGGCTTGATTTTTTTGTATTTGTTAGATCATTGAGTGTGGTGCTGATCCCTCGGCTGAGAATAAATATGGTCGGATGCCTTTGGATTTCGCGGAATCCCTGGCTAACAAGTATCCGGAAGAGTCGGAGCGGCAAGCGATTGTCGATTTTCTTCGCGATTGGGATTCGGAGCAATACGCGGTAGATGATGTGGCAATTATCAATGCGGCGGGGAAGATCTGGGGCCTGAACGGAGCGGATTCTGGGGTCTGATAAAAAAAACGGTTCAAGGTACTCTCAAATCTGTTGCTGAAGGCGCTGTTACGGGAGCTGCAATACAGGGCATTCAGGAAGCCACTGGTGGAAAAAGATAGTTCCTTGGGACGAATACTGGAGCAAGCTGGGATGGGTATTGCGGAAGGTGTTGCAGGAGATGCGGCTCGGCATGGTGTCCAGAAGATTGCCGGAAAGGTTCCTGGTGTAATTGCCGAAGGTACCGCCGCAGAAGCGGCGCGTTGTGCCGTGGATAACAATGGCGGTATTATACAGGATTTGTGGGGTATAGCTAGAGGTGCAGCGGGTGCAGCGTTGGGTGCTTTAGTAGGTCCAGTAAGTGTAGTAGTAGTGGGTATGCTTGGAGAGGCAGCAGGCAAAGCGATTGGAAAGCTAATAGAAGATAAGTGTGAAGAAACGGAAGAGCAGCCGGAAAGAAAGCAGCCTTCAGAAGAGAGGCCTGTAGCCAAAAAGGAAAAACCGCAAGCCATAGATCCTCATTCAACTCAAGAAAAGTCTTCAGATACAAATAAAGAGGAGGATCCCAAAATGCAGTACTATTGCCGGCATTGTAATTCGAATTTTCGGAAGCGTCGTTTTCAAGAGACAAACTGTGGTTCTGAATGTAAGAATAGTTGTCCCAAATGTGGATGTCTTGGACCGCGAACACCGTAGGCATTTTTTTAAGGACATTCTTTCGGAGGATCGTTCCGGTGGTGAGTTATTAAAATAATGATATCGATGAAATTGAGCTTGCTTTAAGCGGGGAAGCTCGACTATAGTTAAGCCATGAAAAAAACTTATGACCATAAAAACGGAGTCTAAGATATGGAAATCTTAAAAAGAATAGTGAGAGCTTTCGTTTATGCCTTTGTGGGTGGTTTTGCTGGTGGAATGGGTGCTATAATGGGGGGTGTTCCAACGAGGTTTCGTCTGAATATTCGTGTTTTCAAGGTAGCAAGTATGATAGCTATACCGGCAAGCATTTTACTCGTTTATTTCAAAATTGCTGATGTTTCTTTAAGTAAGGAAATTTTAAAATTGATTTCCGTGTTTGTGGCAGCGCCTCTGCCAATATTCATAGGCATTATGGCTTGCTCTTGTGTTGAATATGTAGAATATGCTGCTCGAGGAGCGCAATGGGTGCTGTAAGAGGTGCTTGGGGGGGGTATTTTAGGCGGGAAAGCTTAGGGAGAGCTGTAAACGGGATTGAATGGGGAATTATGTTCGGTATGATCCTATGGGTAGTTATCGCTAGATGTATTAGGATTTATTATAATTGTTTTAAGAAGCTTGACAAGTGGGGGATTGGGAGCAGAACTGGTGGATTATTCCTGTTTTTTCCTTATTGGGACTCGTCATCGGAGCCATCAATGGAGCGGGAAAGTATGCCTCAAAAAACATTCAAAAAAATGATAATTTGAAGGGCGTTTTTCGGTCTATTTTTAACTATGCTTTACGAGGCTCTCGATTGAAGGCGATTTCCGACTTTAGTTGGTCTCCTGAAACCAAATCTTCCGGAATACCCAACTGAAAAAACGAAGAGTTGGAGCGGCAGGCGATTGTCGATTTTCTCTGCGATTGGGACTCGGAGCAGCATGAAGTGAGTGACGCGATGATCATAGCAGCGGCCAATCAAAAGTGCCGGTTTGTGCAGGTATCGACATCGTTAATCTCATATTTTCGCTTCTCGATGTCGATGTATGACTGAAAAAAGCATAAAAAAATACTTGACTTACTAAAGCAATTGACAGGCGGCAAAGATTGCCAATCATCGTTAACATGGCAAAGTCAAATAGAAAAATTAGTAAGGTAGGTTTATTTTTTCTGGGTAGTTTTAAATGGGCAATGGTAATGGCTGATCCCATGAATGAACCTAGAATGAATGCGGAAAGTGAATATTCCTTTTTTCAGCGAGGGCAAATCGTTCAAAGGGCGCGAAAGATCGTGAATTCGGCGTTGTTCGAGGCCATTAATCAGGGCAGCTTGGAAGGAGTAACGTCTCTCATTGAGCGTGGGGTTGATCCCACGGCTGAGGATAGGCAAGGGCGGACGCCTTTGGATTTCGCAGGGCATCTCGCCGAAAAGTATCCGGAAGAGTTGGAGCGGCAGGCGATTGTCGATTTTCTCCGCAATTGGGATTCGGAACAATACGCGGCAGATGATGCGGCGATTGTCAATGGGGCGAGGAGAATCTCCGGTTTGGACGGTGGAGTGAAATGGCTGGGAAATAAACCTAAGACTGCAAATGCTACAAGATCCGGAACCGCAGGTTTCATTAAATCTGGAACCGCAGGTGCTAAGCCACCTCTGTGGCCGAGTGTTCCTCCTCCAGGTGCTAAGCCATCTCTAGGTTTAGGTGTTCCTCCCATAAATATTAAGCCACCCCCGAGGCCGAGTGTTCCTCCTGCATGTACTAAGCCACCCTCGGGTTTAGGTGTTCCTTCCACAAGTGCTAAGCTATCTCTAGGCTTAGGTGTTCCTCCAACAGGTCCTTTTGGAGAGCGAGGAATAGCTCATGCAGCAGCAAGTATTCCATCGTCGGGGAATCGGGTCCAAGAGTCCAGTGGAATGCTTAGCAGAATCGGAGAAATGGCCATTGAGTTAATTCCCGAAGGAGAGACTTATCAGATTTTAAACAATGGAGATTCCGCATGGGATGCGACAAAATCATTAGCGGTAGATACGGTAATAACCTATGCTGGGGTGCAGTTTTGTAAGATTGGCGGAAAAGTGATAACCCAAACTGAAAGGAAGGTTTTTGAGCTTGTCAAAGATGAGGGTAAAGTATTACTGAAGGAAGACAGAGAGGAGTTAGAGAAAGCGTTCGGTGAGCCTAAACTTGAAGAACCTGCGCTAGCGGGTCCAGAAACGAGGCTTCCCCAAGCGCCGAACAGGGATCTTCCCAACGTATCCTTTAGAAAGAGCGCCGGCAAAGGCGGTAACGGCAGAAAACTTGCTCCGAGACCCAAATCACCCAAATCGCCGAAAAGGATTGTGAATACACTCGAAGATTGTACTAAATATATTGACAATAAAGTTAGTAGTGGAATATGTAGGAAGACTGGTAAAAGATTCAAAGGCAGACCTGTGTATAAAGTAGTAAAAAAAGATGGCATATTGAAAAAAGGAGATTATATTTATAAGAATACAAAGCATCGTGAAATAGAATTGATGGAATCTGATTTGAAAACCCATAAGGGAGCCATCGATCTTAAAACGGGAAACATTTACAAAGAAGGCGTCCCTGGAAGAAACATAAGAGATCTAATATAAGATGATAATATGGATATTTTTATGGAAAAGAAATCAAAAAAATGAAATATTGTTGCGAAATTTTGAAAGACGAAATTTAAAAAGGATGTCCTTTTGCTCTTCCCCACAGAAAGCCGATTTTCTATGATGTGGTACGGAGAAGTTATGGCATTATAATGGAGGAAGATGGAGCAAAAATGGACGAGGAAGATCCAGAGCTATATAAATCGTACGCGAATGGCAAAATGAGATGGCTTGAATAAAAGGGAAAAGGGCTTAGGAGGATTAAATGAAAATTATTCCCCTAAGCTTGATTGGATTGTTTGTTGAAGGGGATGACCTTTGCAAGGAGAAAAAGAGGGTGCCATTAAGAAGACCAGGAAAAAAAGTAAGTTGTCCATCGGCGAAATGGTAACTATGACAGGCAGAAGTGTTTTTCCAATGGCACAACGGGAGGAAAAATCGGGGTTCCTGTTGATCGATTCCACACCCCTCCCGGTTTGCGAAAATGTACGTGCGAACCGGCATCGAACTTTTC
>JAIRLD010000013.1 GCA_031259665.1 Puniceicoccales bacterium
GTCCATGCGCATCGCGCATGGACTCGGCCATCAATTAAAAAGAACACTTTTAAAAAAAGACAAGTTATACGCAAACCCTGTGCCAATTGTACAAGGTTTGCGCTGTTTAAAAAAGAAAAGCCCCCACGGCGTAGCCGCGGGGGCTAACTTGACTTTGCGGCCGAGCCCAGCGCAATTGCGCTGGGCTCGGCCGCAAAAGGAGATCAAGGAGTCTACGACTCCTTGCGGGATATGGGGCAGAGCCCCATAAATAAGCCAGAGTCCATAAAAATTCTAATTTACCTATTTATTTTTCCGAAAATCCGTTAAGAATGGGAAATAAATGGATAAAATTAATATTGCTTTTTGTTTCGATGAAAACCTATGGATGCAGGCAAGTGTAGCCATAACATCACTTCTTTACCATTCAAAGGGAAAATGTAGCTACCACATTTATTGTATTATTCCAATGGCAATCAATCAATTCATGAGAGAAGAAATTGAAAATATTGCAAAGGAGCGAGATCCTAATTCAACCCTAATTTTTTTAGAAGCAAACCATGATTTTGACCAATCTTATTTCGATCAATTCACCGTTGGAATATATTACCGGCTAATGCTTCCAAAACTTTTACCGCATTTGGACAAAATTATTTATTCGGATGTGGATGTCGTCTTTTGTGAAGACCTGCTGGAAGTCGATCATATTGACATCGGTAACCACTGGATTGCCGGCGTAAAGGATACTTTCAATTTAAATGGTTCTAAAAGACTAAAAAAAATGAGGCATAGATTATTAAATGACCAGCGATATCTCTGTTCTGGTTTTTTAATTATGAATTTAAAAGCGTTGCGCGAACAAAATGTATATCGTACCTGGATAGAATTGTCCAAGAACACGTCTTTCAATTCCCCGGATCAGGATATTTTAAATTATACATGTCGCGGAAAAAAACTTCCCATTCCTTTGAAATACTCCTTTATCCCTATGGGAAAGGAAAGTTATAATCGATGTCTCAGGGAAAATATTTTTTCTCAACGGGAATATGCGGAAGCCATCAATAAACCAATGCTTATACATTTCGCGGGATGTAAACCTTGGAAGAATAGTGTATCATTGTCGGAGATATGGTGGCGACATGCCCAAATGACGCCATTTTTCGATATTTTTTGGCTCAATCAAACTTCTCCCTACGCAAGATTTAAGAAAAAATTTTACCTATTTGGGTTCATTCCCTTCCTTTGGGCAAAAATTGATGGCATTAAAATAAAATACTACCTATTCGGCTTCATTCCGATTTTAAAAATAAAGAATAAACGATTTTAAAGTCCGATTGGTCATTTGCAATTTTTCATATTTAAATTAAGATTGCGATTGAAACGGAAATCTCTTATTTCACAGTAGGGTTTGTTATGTTTGAATCGATTACGGAAAAGATCAGCAATGTTTTTAGAAATTTGCGTGGGTTAGGAAGACTTTCAGAACAAAATATCGGGGAAGCTTTAGGTGAGATTCGTACGGCATTACTTTCTGCGGATGTCAATTTTTTCGTCGTCAATAATTTTATCCAACGGGTCAAGGATCAATGTCTTGGAACAATCGTCACCCAAAATGTTACGCCGGAACAGCAATTTGTTAAAATTATTTTCGACGAACTGGTTCAAGTACTAGGAAGTGACAGTGTCCCCATAACCTCTTCCAAACGGCCTCTAAAGGCGCTGATGGTCGGATTACACGGTTCTGGGAAAACGACTTCAACGGCAAAGTTAGCATACTTTCTAAAAAATAGGGCCAACTTTACCCATCCCTTAACGGTTGGCTGCGATATTTACCGTCCCGCAGCCATCGATCAACTGGATATTTTGGCACGTCAAGCGGGCATCGATTGCTATGTAAATCGCGACAGTAAGGAAACAATAAAAATCGCCCTTTACGGACTCCAATATGCGGAAAAAAATGGCCATGATTTAGTAATCTTCGATACCGCTGGACGTCTGCAAATTGATGAATATCTCATTCAAGAAATTAAGGATATTGCGGCTAAGATTCATCCCGACGAAGTTTTACTCGTTGCCGATGGTGCACTGGGTCAGGAAGCGGCAAATGTCGCCAAACAATTTCATGCAGCGGTTCCACTAACGGGTATTATTCTCACAAAACTCGATGGCGATAGCCGTGCCGGTGCAGCGCTCTCGATGAAGGAAGTAACAGGGGTTCCGATCCGCTACATGGGGACTGGAGAGAAAATCGAAGCTTTCGAAATTTTCTACCCCGAACGCATTGCACAACGGATTTTAGGTATGGGCGATGTCGTATCACTGGTCGAAAAGGCTCAGGAACAGGTCAGCGAAAAACAAATCAGAGAACTTGAAAAAAAATTAAAAAAAGGAAAATTCGACATGAATGACTTCCTCAGCCAATTGCAGTCGATCAAGAAAATGGGCTCCATGGAATCGCTCCTTAAACATCTTCCGGGTATGCACAGTGCCGAAATAGGCGCCAATGCCAATGATAAATTCAAGCGAACGGAGGCAATTATCTACTCCATGACAGCTAAAGAACGTGCCAATCCGAACATCATCGACGGTTCTAGACGCCTACGGATCGCCAAAGGTTCCGGATTACCCGTCCAAGAAATCAATTTATTATTGAAAAACTTTAAGCAAATGAAAGTAATGATGAAAAAAATGCAGAATACACATTTTGATTTGACTTCATTTTTCGGCAGATAGCGCGATGAACGTGATTACGCAATTATTAATTTTTCCCATTCGAATTTACCAATTATTTTTGTCACCCCTAAAATTGTTTTTCTTTGGCCCCCATTGCCGTTGTCGATTTTCGCCGACCTGTTCGCAATTTGCAATCCGTATTCTCCAAAAATATCCCCCATTCCAAGCCTTTTATTTCATTATCCGTAGGCTGGCTAAATGCCATCCGTTCCATCGGTAATTATCTACTAAGGGCTACTCGCATGTTATCTAAGGGCTGCGCGCCCTTAGAATCCCCGCCAGGGGATCCATCCCCTGGACCTGGGATTGCGGTTTTTTGCCGTGGGGTGGCCCCGGGGTGAAAACCCCGGGGTTGGGTTGCCGCCCCCCCCCGGGGCGCCCCCGGGGGCCCATATTAAGCCCCCCGGCGGGGGC
>JAIRLD010000024.1 GCA_031259665.1 Puniceicoccales bacterium
CGACATCATCGTTTCCAATCCTCCCTATTTGACGCGCCAGGAATTTGATACGGCCCAGGACGAAGTGCGCCACTATGAGCCCATTTCAGCACTCGTTGCCGAAGAAGAGGGTCTTCGAGATATCAGAATAATTCTCGATGGGGCCCAAAAGTTCCTCAAAAAAGATGGTGTTGCCGCCGTTGAAACAGGTATTTCACATCCCCAACGACTCCAAAAGATATATGGAAAACGTTTTAGGCAAACGGAAATTTTAAAGGACTTGAATCAGTTTGATCGTTTTTTCATCGCTTACCGTTGAAGTTTAAGGGCTTGCTATTTGCTAAATTTTGAATAAAAGGGCAATGGCTAGAGAGTATGGATCAGAATTTTATTATTAGTATCACGGAGCAGGCAATGATACTCATTCTCATGCTATCGATGCCGCCGATTTTAGTGGCGACCTGTGTAGGACTAATAACGAGTTTGTTACAGGCTCTCACGCAGATTCAGGAACAAACGCTGGGGTTTGCTATCAAATTATTCTTTACCGTTACGGTTTTGATGCTATCGGCCTACTGGATCGGAGATGAGTTACTTGCATTTGCCAATAGTTTATTTACTAATTTTCCAACAATTATTCACTAATGGAAACGGGATTAGAGCAGGTAACATCGATTTTATTCTTAATGATGATGTGTATCATCCGTTTAGCGGCGGCGTTATCATTGACGCCGGTATTCGCTAAACAATACATCATGGGGACAGGGCGTAACGTTGTGATTTTCGCCATGGCCTTACCTCTTTTCCACGTCGTGTATCCGACCCTACCGACGACACAACTTCCGCTGCTCATTCTTTTTGTAACGATTTGTAAGGAGGTTATTATTGGTGCGATGTTGGGTTATTTATCGGGATTTATTTTTTACGTTACGGATAGTGTTGGGTTTATTATTGACATTCAGCGTGGATCGTCGCAGGCCATGACATTTGATCCCATTGCTGGTTCTCAGACGTCGCTTTTGGGTAGTTTTTTGACCCAGATGATTGCGACGCTATTTTTTACGATGGGGGGTTTTTTATTTTTCCTCGGCGTAATTTATAAGACCTATGTTGTCTGGCCTGTTTTTACGTTTTTTCCCTCCTTCAACGTCAATTTTCCAGCATTTATGATGTCATTTGCGGATGAGATTATGGAGGCAGTTTTTTGTTTTTCGGCGCCGATTTTAATCGTATTATTTCTTGCGGAGTTTGGGTTAGGGATGATCAGCCGTTTTGCGCCGCAACTGAATGTATTTTTTATGGCGATGCCGGTTAAGAGCTGGCTATCGGTGTTTTTTTTACTATTTTATTTTTCTCTGCTGGGAAAATTATTTCACTACCATTTTTTCACGCAGAGTAAATTATCATTTTTCGTTGATCATTTTCTGAAATAGAGGTAATAGGAAGAGGAAGGGATAGCTAGATGAGTGAGAAGACCGAGGAACCGACACCGAAGCGTATACGCGATGCGCGCAACAAGGGAAATATTGCTAAGAGTCAGGACGTCAATTCGACGCTTACCCTAATCGGTGCCTTTTGCTATGTTGGGCTAGGCTGGAACCAGCATTTAGATAATATTTCGGAGATGATTTTAATTCCGACTCAGTTTATTGGGCGGTGTAAAGATTTAAGTGGTTATACGGGACAAGCACTTTGGAGTGTTTTGGTGAAGACGGGTAGTATTGTTTTCCCGGCGATTTTCGTCGTTGCGCTAATGGGGATCATTGGAAATTTTGCGCAGGTGGGGATTTTATTTACGACGAAAACGATACAACCTGATCTCAATAAAATCAATCCCATGTCGAAGGCGCAGCAGATGTTTTCCATGAAAACCCTCGTCGAGCTACTGAAATCGACGGTAAAAATTCTTTTTTTAGGTTTTCTATTGATTGGTGTTGTAAAAGATGTATTTGACGATTTAATTTTGCTACCGTTTTGTAAGCTATCGGGTGTATTGAGCATCCTCGGTCCTATTATGACTAATTTTGCAAAGATGGTCATTTTCGCGTATATTGCGATGGCGGCTCTCGATTACTCCTATCAGAAATATAAGTGGAAAGAGGGGCTCAAAATGAGTAAGGATGAGGTCAAGCGGGAGTATAAGGAATCCGAGGGTGACGGGCAAATTAAGAGTAAGCGCAAGCAAATTCACAAGGAAATGATGGAAGAGGATCCGCAGCAGAAAACGAAGCAGTCTTCGGCCCTAGTAACCAATCCGGAGCACATTGCGATTGCGTTGCTTTACGATTTCGAGCGTCCTGTTTTTCCGTTACCGATCGTAACTGCGAAGGGGGTAGGTATCATTGCGGAGCAGATGATAGCGGTTGCGAAAAAGGAAGGGATACCGATTATGCGCAATGTACCTTTAGCGCACGCGTTATTGGATACGGCAAATGTTATGGAGTACATTCCCACGGAGTTAATGGCGCCGGTTGCGGAAGTTTTACGTTGGGTTAAGGACATGAAGGACGAGCAAGCCCGAGAGAATGCGGCGTTTGTCTGAATAGATGTGAGAGGAGTATGCTTTTGGGTTCTTACTCGGACGCTCTATGGTACTCTCTGTTGCATCTATAATGAGCGATTCTAGCTCATCTGGTTTAACCCAGTTCTCTTGGGGAGCTTCATACCCGGAGAGAGGATAGGCTCAACTTCCCCACTAGAAAACAACCACCAAGCATATGTTAGAGCTCTAGAACTATTCAAACGGTACCGACCACACCTATTTAGATAGTAAAATTTAAACCTGAATAATTAGATAAAAAAGCGAAAGCACTTCCCGAAAGAGGTGCTTTTTTTGCTCTGCAATTTACATGTCGCTTCACTTTTCGAAAACTTCTCGAAAATATTTTCTAGATTTCATAAATATATTACCAATATAATATTGACAGCCTAAAAACTTCACCTAATATTATATAAGTATTTAACGTATGTTGCGTTAAATATAAAAAGAAAGGTTTAATATGAACAAAAATTACAATATAAAAAATAAATTCTTGAAAAATATTGCACTCGGGGGCTTCTTATTTAGCGGTTTCGCGGGTACATCTTCTCAACTACAGGCCGACCTTATCCACGTTAAGGCAGCCAAAGGTAACATAGCAGACGTACAACGGTTGCTTGGAGAAGGCGTTGATCCAAACAAAAAAGATATCAATGGAAATACACCTCTACACTTCGCAGGTACTCCAGATGTGATCGATTTATTGTGCAGCCAAAGAGCCAATCCCAACGCAACCAATAAATCTGGTGATGCACCATTGCATACCAAAGTACGTGCCCTCCTTGAAACAAAAATACAATATAAAAAAGAAAAAATGCAATCACTGTTATCATGTATTAAACAATTGCTGCAAAAAGGCGCTAACAAAAATAAAAGAAACCATGCAGGTTATTCCCCTGAATCAACTGTAGAACAAGCACTTCTCACCGGTGTGTTCTATGATGGCAGCATCCGTCGTAATATAAGCAGGGATGCACGCGAAGCATACACCGAAGCCCAAAGATTATTTTCCCAATTCCAGGCCAAATCGCTTCATGATGTGGTAGCCGATGACGACATGGAAGAAGTGCTTCGGTTACTTGATGAAGAAGGTGCAAACCCCAATGGAATACATGATCGGTTCGGATGTGCACCATTGCATATCGTACAAACCCCAGAGATGGTTGAAGTACTGTGCGGCAAAGGAGCCAATATCAATGGCCTTGATCAATGGGGTAACACTCCATTGCTTTGTGCCCTATCTTTCGGCAGTCCGAATTTAAAACTCATAGAAAAATTATTAAAAAAAGGCGCTAGAATAGATATACTAAACCAACAAGGTCAAACTCCAGTTTCGCTAGTACAACAAGCAATCGACAAACATATAGTTTTCGATAGTCGGCCTGGTTCTACCTCAATTTCTTTAAACAAAGACGAACACAAAACATACATTAAAGTCAAACAACTATTATTTTCTCAAAATCAGACTAGATCACTCCATGATGTGGTGTTAGAGGATGACATAACAGAAGCAAGTCAGCTACTTGGTGCGGGTGTAGATCCCAATGGAATAAATCCGTTAGAAGGTACACCACTGCAGTGTGCAATAACCCCGGAGATGATTGATCTATTGTGCAGAGCAGGAGCTAAGATCAACGGCACCGATCAATGGGGCAACACTCCATTACATAATGCTGTGATCGATCCAGATTTAGAATTCATAAAAAAATTATTGCAAAAAGGTGCTAGAATAGACACACCAAACCAACAAGGCGAAACTCCATTGTCAAAAGTAAAAAAGGCAATTCAATGTGGTCTAGTTACCTATGGTCGACCTACTTTGGGCTCAAATATCATACAGGAAGACGCACGCCAAGTATTTATTGAGGTTCAAGAATTATTCCGCTCATTCTACCCATCCCAATGTAATATATAATAAAAATTACACTTAAATAATTAAATAAAACAAGCAAAAGCACTTCCCGGGAGAGGTGCTTTTTGGCTCTACAATTTACATGTCGCTTTATTTTCTAAAAAATTCCTCGAAAATCATTTCCAATTTCAGTAAATATATCGCAAATACAATAGAAGTGCTTCGGTTACTTGATACGGATGCAAATCCCAATGCAATGGATCGGTACGGATATACACCATTGCATGCCGCGAATACCCCTGAAATCGTTGATCTGTTACTCAATGCCGGGCCTGATATCAATCATCCTAACCAATTTGGCGATACTCCATTACGCATCGCCGTAGCCGATCGCCATCCGAAATTAGAATGCATAAAAGAATTATTGAGACAAGGCGCCGACAAAGATATACAAGATGCAAAAGGCAAAACCTCCTTAGAAGCGGTACAGGACGCAATTGAATTTGGTATCGTTGACAGCAGTCGCTCTACCTCAACAAAAATAGATAACAACGCACGCAAAGTATACGCTGGAGTCCTGGAACTATTCTTCTTTCCCAAACATCTCTGGTAAAAATAAAAGCACAATAGCAGGAAAAAGGCAAAAGCACTCCCCCAAGAAAGTGCCTTCCGACTCCACAATTTACACATCACTCCATCCCTTGAAAATTTCTCAAAAATAATTTCGGACTTCCGTAAATATATCACCAATACAACATTGACAATCTAGCTATTTTACTTAGCATTATGCAACATTTAACACGCATCGCGTTAAATATAAAAAGAAAGGTTTAACATGAATAAAAATTATAACATAAAAAATAAATTCCTGAAAAATATTGCACTCGGGGGCTTCTTATTTGGCGGTTTCGCGGGTACATTCTCCCAACTTCAAGCCGGCCCGCTCCATGGTGCGGTAACAAATGAAGACATAGATGAAGTGTATCGATTACTTGAAGCAGGTGAAGACCCTAACGCAATAGATAATCGGTTTGGATATACTCCATTGCATCTTGCAAACACCCCTGAAATGGTTAATTTGTTGTGCAGCAAAGGAGCTCATATCAACAACTCCGGTCGATGGGGCAGTACGCCACTACGTGAAGCCGTATCCGCCTACTATCCGAATTTAGAACTCATAAAAGCACTATTGCGACAAGGCGCTAACAAAGACATACCGGATGTAAGAGGTAAAAACTCCGTAACCGCCGTACGGGATGCAATCGAATTGGGTATAATTCAAGGCAGCCACTATGCCACTATATTAAAAATAGATGACGATTCGCACCTAGCATACGCTGAAGTCCTAAAACTATTTTTCCTTCCCCAATGTCTCTGATAAAAACTGAACCCCAACCATTAAGATAAACCAAAGCAAAGCTCTCTCTAAGAAGGTTTCTTTGGACTCTATAATTCACGCGAATGGCGAAATGAGATGGCTTGAATAAAAGGGAAAAGGGCTTAGGAGGATTAAATGAAAATTATTCCCCTAAGCTTGATTGGATTATCTGTTGAAGGGGATGACCTTTGCAAGGAGAAAAAGAGGGTGCCATTAAAAAGACCAGGAAAAAAAAGTAAGTTGTCCATCGGCGAAATGGTAACTATGACAGGCAGAAGTGTTTTTCCAATGGGCACAACGGGAGGAAAAATCGGGGTTCCTGTTGATCGATTCCCCCTCCCGGTTTGCGAAAATGTACGGGCGAACCGGCATCGAACTTTTCGAGGAGTGGCCA
>JAIRLD010000026.1 GCA_031259665.1 Puniceicoccales bacterium
CACTACAGCCTATAATGCGCAATTGGCAGAATTTGAAGCAAATATCCCTCCTCCCGTTGAAATTTTACCCCAAGCATTGCCCATCGCTCCGGAATTTTTGCGTGCCTCTTCTCCCGTGAAATCAGATGCACAGGCGGAAGAGTTGGAAGAAAATTTCGTCACTGCCCAGACAGAATAAAGAGTTGACCTGTCCTAAAAATTTACTCTATTCCAAGGACGTGGGTTTAATCCATAAAAGAGTCGTCCTCAAAATTAGTGGAGAATCGCTCCGAAAAAGCGCTTCGGAAATGGCTATCGATCACGGATTGCTTAATGCCCTCGTCCAACAAATCGCCGCCGTACATGCCTTCGGAATAGAACTCGCCATCGTCATCGGTGGCGGTAATATCCTTCGTGGACAGACTTACCATGGCCGTGATTCGGGATTTATCCGTACCGATGCCGATAAAATGGGTATGCTCGCAACGGCCATTAATGCCCTTGCCTTGCGAAGTGCCCTGGAAACCTATGGCGTAAATGCCATCGTCCAAAGCTCCGTCGCTATTGAAGGTATCGCCGATCGCTTCTCAATCCATCATACGGAACTTGCCCTGAAATCCGGAAAAGTCGTTATCTTCTGCTGCGGTACCGGTAACCCATTTTTCTCAACGGATTCCGCAGCTGCCCTCCGTGCTTGTGAATTGCATGCCGATATCTTACTTAAAGCTACTACGGTTGATGGCGTCTATGACTGCGATCCCCTTAAAAATATACATGCCAAAAAATTTGACCGACTTTCCTATCAGGAAGTACTAGAAAAAAATTTAAACGCCATGGACCTCACCGCATTCGTCCTCTGTATGGAAAATAATATCCCTATTCGTATCTTCTCTGGACAACGAAATGACGAAATCGTTGGAGCAATCCAAGACCCATCCCTCGGAACCTTTATTGGGAATTTCTAATATGGAAACTGAAAAAGTCTTAAAAGAACTCAAAGTAGCTATGGATAAAACCATAGCCCATACCCAAAATGAGTTCGCTTCCCTCCATACGGGTAAAGCATCAACGGCCATGGTCGAAAATCTCGTCGCCGATGTCTATGGATCCACTATGCGTATCCGAGAAATCGCCGCAATTACAACCCCTGATGCCCGAACAATCCAAATCCAACCTTGGGATAAGTCCTCTCTTCACCCCATCGAAAAAGCTATTTTGATTGCCAATATCGGATTGACACCCGTCACCCAAGGAACAGCGATTCGCTGCATTATTCCCGAAATGAGCGGCGAACGTCGCAAAGAACTCGTCAAAGTCGCCAACACTATGGCCGAAGAGGGTCGTGTCGCTATCCGTGCTATTCGCCGCGATGCCTTGGAAATCTTCAAAAAATTGCAAAAAGATGGCGCCATCGGCGAAGATGATCTCAAACGCTTCGAAAAAGAAATCCAAAAATTAACCGATAACGCCATCACCGATATCCAAAAATCCCTCGAAACTAAAGAAAAAGATCTGCTAAAAGTATAGGAGTCCAGAGGGCGGAGCCCTCTGGACTCCTATGAGGCTGCTCTGGGGTTCTGCCCCAGACCCCGCAAGGAGGTTGCTCGGGGGCTCCGCCCCAGACCCCGCAAGGAGTCACAGACTCCTTGACCTCCTTTAGCGGCCAAGCCCATGCGCAATGCGCATGGGCTTGGCCACTCTTTCAGGCCCGCTCCGCGGCGAAGCCGCGGAGCGGGCCTTGGCCCCATGCGGGTTGATCCAGTGGCGATGCCACTGGATCAAACCGCCAATCCAGGTCCAGGGGATGAATCCCCTGGCGGGGATTCTAAGGGCACGCAGCCCTTAGGCAATTTTTCAATAAATTTTGTTTCCATTTGAGAAAAATTATGCACTTTTAAAGTATGTTGCGGGTACGTTTTGCGCCGAGTCCGACGGGTTTTTTCCACATTGGGGGAGCGCGGACGGCGTTATTCAATTGGTTATATGCGCATCATGTAGGAGGGACGTTTATTTTGCGCATAGAGGATACGGATCAAGAGCGTCACATAGAGGAGGCGACAAATGTTATTTTAAGTGGCATGCGGTGGTTAGGCATGGACTGGGACGAGGGACCGGAAGTTGGTGGCAATTATGGACCTTATTTTCAGAGTCAGCGCAATGGGATTTACGGAGAGTATCTAGAAATTTTAGGTAAAAAGGATAAAATTTACGAGCGCGATGGGGCAATTTATTTCCGGGTATCCCGGGAGCCGCAATTAATCGACGATTTAATTCGCGGGCCAGTACATAGGACGGAGGAGAAGGATTTCGTGATATTTCGTTCCAATGGGACGCCGGTATTTCATTTTGTGAATGTGGTAGACGATGCGGCAATGGAGATTTCGCATGTGATTCGAGGGGAGGATCATCTATCCAATTCCAGTAAGCACGTGGAACTTTTCAAAGCTTTCGGAGTACCGGTACCGAAATTTGCGCACATTCCGCTCATTTTGAAGACAAACGGTTCGGGAAAAATGAGTAAACGGGATGTTGGGGCGCTGGTCGAGGACTACCGGAGGAATCAATTTTTACCGGAGGCATTACGGAATTATCTCTGTTTACTGGGGTGGTCGCCCAAGGATGATCGGGAAATTATGCCCATTGAAGAGGTGATTCGCCTCTTTGATTTATGTGATATCAACAAAAACAATGCACGCTTTGACGACAAGAAATTGGCGTATATGAATGCGGCATATGTGAAAAATATGCCTTTGGAGCAATTTTTGGAGAGGAGCAAGAGTCTCCTATCAGATTTTAATGTAGAAACGCATTATGTGGATCAAGTTTTGACGATTTGTCAGGAAAAGTTGCGATCTTTTGGGGAATTAAATCACTTTGTTTCCTATTTTTTCGATGAAAATTTTGATTATGACAAAGGAGCATGGTTCGATTTAAAGAAGCGCGATCCCATTTTACGGATTGGGGAATTTCTTAGCGCAATTGAAAATACGGAAGATTTTTCGGAGCAAAAGTTAGAGGAAATGGTGAGCAAACTAGCCGAAGCGCAAGGTATTAAGACCGGAGACTATATTCATGGGGTACGTTTTGCGCTATCGGGGCGTACAGTGGGGCCGAGTTTTTACAAAATGATAGTCGTCATGGGGCGTGAGCGTATCACAAGACGTCTCAGGCGGGCATTGGTGGAGCTTGAAAAATGGCAGTAATGTTTTCCCCCGCAGCGAAGCCGCGGGGGCTACTTTGGCCTTGCGGTCGAGCCTTGCAAAATTTTCGCAGGGTTCGGTCGCAAAAGGAGGCCAAGGAGTCAATAACTTCTTGCGGGGTGTGTGGCAAAGCCCACCATTGCCCAATGATAATCGAAATATGGCAAAATTTTCAAAAAGAGTCCAAAATTTAATTGCTGACTTTCGCGGATTACCGCGGGATGATTCGTCATCGGTATTGAAAGAGGAGTTGGCAGCGGGGCAACTTTTTCAGAATATTTTAAAAAAGTACGTTAACAAATCAGATGTGACAATGGGGACAGAAATTTTTGAAAATTGGCCTCAAATAGTGGGAGATATACTGAGCATATTATGTACGCCGCATCGAATTACGGCAGCGGGAGCCCTAGTGATAAAGGTACAAAACAGCGTAGTACGGCAGGAATTATATTGTCGGAAGGAGGAGATTTTACAACGTATTCGTCAAACATGTCCGCGAAGTGGCATTAGTGAGATTGTTTTTTCGTTTTAGGCGCCACGCATAATGCCGAAATCATTTGGTTTGTTTAAGGATTATGTTTCGCGCTCAGGGCTTGTTCTATTTTTGTTTCTGCATCTTTGAATTTTTTTAATTGGTCTTTAAGTGTCTTAAATGCACATTTTGGCACACCGTGTGTATTTTTCCCAGCAATGCTTATAGCTGTTTCTTCTCTTATATTGGCAATTTGTGTTTGCAAAGCTTTTCTTCGCTTTTCTAAATCAGTGAGCTTGTCTGACGGTCCCATGCCTATAAATCCTAGAACCTGATTCCCAAGCGTTGATCGTTCTTTTTCTATGGCGTCATCTATGCTTTTTATTTGGTTTTGCAAACCCGCTGTCTCTGTTTCGGCTGTACTTATTTTTGGTTCGATGGAACTGGCACGTTTTTGACAATACTGTTTTAATTTTCCAAGAAATTCTTTTCTGCCTTTTGCTGTTTCAAATTCCCCGAGAATCCCATAGAGAGAGAAGCATTCTATAAGTTTATATAAAGCTTTATCCTCATTCAAGTCACGATAATTTTCTTGATTTAAAGCTTTATTGAGCAGAACGGTTCCAGCCGCTATAATATTTTCAGCAACTAACCCTGGATGTGCCTTATAAGCTTCATCGGCGAGAGCCGTATCACTGCGATCTAAATAAAGTGTTGCCTCTTGCAAAGCTACCAGGGGATTCGTTTGAACTTGCTGCGCTCGTCTTTCTATATTTCCCATTCTTTTCGAACATTCTTGTTCCAATGCTTGAAAATCTCTGGAAAATATCTCTAAATTATGCTTTATTGCATTTATGTTCCCTTGGGACGTTGCTCTTGCATTTTGCTCGGCTAATTGGCCTTTATTTGTCATTAGGATTTTGTATATATCATTTAAGTTTTGTTCTATGGGTTTGTCTGGATGATTGCCTGAACCACCTATTACATCGTTTTCTATTGCTACTAAACGTTTTGAAAATGCTGCTTTTAAATGATCATTTCCATCAATTTTTCCACGCAAAGCAGTCATTTTGCTTTTTAATTCAGAAACATCACTTTGCAATTTTTGAACGAATGAGATACGTTGCATTATTTCTTTTCCTTGAGGAGTCCCCAACATTTCTCTGGCCTTATCAACAGAAGCTTTGAATTCCATAGCATTACTTATTGTTATTTTATGATCATTTAATAAACCAATGGCCTTATTTATCAATTTTGTTACTCCCTGAGTGCCAGTTGCTAGCGTAGCTTTAAGTTTTTCTGCTGCCATTTGATTGATTTCTTGTTTAATTTTCTTCCCACCAAACATCCCAATATGGCCTTCATCTCCCACTTTCTCATGCTTAGCAACGATATACGCTGCCCGTTGCGCTGCATCTAATACTGACGACATATCCATAATACCTATAATTATATTATTATTTTTCTAAATAACAAGTAAAAATAAAGATAATTTTCGCTTATTATTTCACAAAAAAACATTTATTGGATCGATGTGGATAAGCCATGTATTTTTTTCAGTACCAATATTTTCAAAATGATCTTGGCAATGTTATTTTTTTATGTAGGTTTATGAAAAAGGAGAAAAATGATTCTAACAAATTCAATTGTCATTGCCGTATTAGTGGTCATCGCTTTGAGTGTGGCAAGAATTAATGTGGTCATCGCACTGGTAGCTGGTGCTTTGATCGGCGGTGTCATTGGTGGAATGCCTTTGCGAGAAGTATTAGCAGTATTCTCCACGGGCCTAGGAGGCGGTGCGGAAATTGCTTTAAATTACGCGATCCTCGGTGCCTTCGCAGCAACGATAGCCCATTCTGGCGTTCCCACTTGGCTTTCCCATAAACTCGTACGGTTTATTACCCAAAAATCACAGAATAATTCCCATCGGTTGGCGCTCAAGGGAGCCATTCTATCGCTACTTATATTAGTAGGGGTCCTGTCTCAAAATGTGTTACCCGTTCACATCGCTTTTATTCCCATCCTCATTCCGCCCTTACTTAGCGTATTTGCTACGTTGGAAATGGATCGCCGCCTAATTAGCAATGCGATGACCTTCGCCATGGTGACTACCTACGCGACCATTCCCTATGGCTTTGGAAGTATTTTTTTGGAGAATATTATTCTGAAAAATTTGATGGAAAATGGACTGGTCCATGTCACTTTACGGGACGTTTTGTGGGGCAGTATTTTCCCTGCGTTGGGTATGTTAGCAGGGTTTATCACCTCCTGTTACACCTATCGAAAATCACGTACCTATGACCTGCAAAAAATGCAGTCGATGGAGGTAGAAGAAGCGAATTGTTCCCTAAGAAATGTTATTATTTCTGCCATTGCGATCGCCTGTATGTTTATCGTCCAAATTTGCTGGAATAATATGATGGGAGGAGCGATGGTTGGCCTACTTATTTTGAATGTGGGCCGTGTCGTTTCCTGGCAAGACTCGGATACCATCGTCATGCAGGGATTTCGGATGATGGCAACCATAGCTTTTGTGATGATAGCGGCAGCCGGTTTTGGTGCTGTCTTGCGTGCGACAGGCGACATTCAGGAACTCGTCGCCGGATTGGCGGATAGCGTCGGCTCCAACAAAGGAATCGCAGCATTGGGTATGATTTCAGTGGGTTTAATCATTACGATGGGGATCGGCTCTTCCTTTTCGACGGTACCCATCATTGCATCCATTTACGTTCCTCTCTGTCAGGTTTTAGGATTTAGTACCCTAGCAACCATTTGCATCGTCATAGCGGCAGCGGTGACGGGTGATGCGGGTTCGCCGGCCTCCGATACGATGCTCGGAATAACGTCCGGCCTTAATGTGGATGGCCAACATGACCACATTTGGGATACGACGGTTCCAGCTTTCATCCATTTCAATATACCTCAGATTATTTTCGGTGTTCTCGGTGCGCTGATCCTATGATTTTTAAATGAGTAGAAAAAAATGGTTTTGACAAATTCGGTTGTTATTGCCGTGATAGCGATAATGGCATTGAGTGTGGCACGGATCAACGTAGTTATTGCGTTGGTGACAGGAGCATTGGTTGGTGGCGTAGCCAGTGGCATGTCACTCGGTGAGGCGTTGGATGTATTCTCTTCGGGGTTAGGTGGTGGTGCGAAAATTGCCCTGAATTATGCGATCCTCGGTGCCTTTGCAGCGGCGGTAGCCCATTCCGGTGTACCCATTTGGCTATCCCACAAACTGGTAGAATTTATTGCTGAAAAATCCCACCACCCCAACCATCGACTCTACTTTAAAATTGCAATTGTGTTTCTACTGGCACTCATTGCGATCCTATCGAAAAATGTGATTCCGGTCCACGTAGCCTTTATTCCCATTCTCATTCCTCCGTTACTCGGTATATTTTCTGAGCTGCAGATAGATCGCCGCCTCCTCGGCAATGCGATGGCATTTGGTCTCATTATCACTTATATGGTGATTCCCTACGGTTTTGGTAACATCTTCTTGGAAAGTATTTTCCTAAAAAATTTTGTGGAAAATGGAATGAATGTCGAACTGAAAGACATCTTACTCGGTATGATTTTTCCAGCTTTAGGTATGGTTACGGGGCTAGCTACCTCCTGTTATGCTTACCGAAAACCGCGCACCTACGACTCAAACCGCATTCAATCGTTAAAAACAAAGGAGGAATTTTGCTCCTCTAAAGATATTGTAGTTTCGGGATTGGCGATCATCGGTGCACTTATGGCTCAGCTTTGCTGGAAAAGTACGATGGCGAGTGCATTATCGGGGTTCTTTATTTTCGCGATGGGTGGCGTTGTCGGTTGGCGAGATTCGGATAATGTGGTTGCCCAAGGCTTCAAAATGATGTCGTCCATCGCTTTCATTATGATAGCAGCAGCGGGTTTTAGTGCCATTTTACGTGCCACCGGCGACATTCAAGAATTAGTCAATTGGCTGGTAAGCGGCGTAGGTTCGAGCAAAATTTTAGCAGCGCTGGGTATGGTAATGGTCGGCTTACTCATTACTATGGGAATCGGTTCTTCCTTTTCAACGGTACCCATCATCGCCGCAATCTACGTTCCCTTTTGTACTACCCTAGGCTTCAGTCCATTGGCGACAATCTGTATCACCGCCGCCGCAACGATTACCGGCGATGCAGGTTCACCGGTCTCAGATACTATGCTAGCCATTACGGCTGGACTTAACTCCGATGGCCAACATGACCACATCCGAGATACTTCCATTCCCGGATTGATTCATTTTAATATTCCACTCATCATTTTTGGTGTCCTCGGTGCAATGGTTTTGTAGAAGAAACCTAAGGGCTACTCGCCCTTAAAATCCTCGCCAAGGGATCCATCCCTTGGACCCGGTTTTGGGGGGTGTTGCAGGGGGGGGGGCGCGGGGGGAAAACCCCAACGCCCCAGGCCCCCCCCCCGGGGCCGCCGCCGGGCGGGGCGGCAAAAAAATTGA
>JAIRLD010000051.1 GCA_031259665.1 Puniceicoccales bacterium
CGATGTGGTGCGAGAGTAGGTTGTTGCCAGTATTTTGGGCCGGATTTTCTCAGAAACATCTGGCCCGATTTGTATTTAAACAAGATTTTAGATTGGGAAAGAGGGTTCCATTCCGAAGGCGATCGTTAGGCCCTCAATCGCTCGCCGGTAGTGCTGCCACGATGTGGTGCGAGAGTAGGTCATTGCCAATATTTTAGTCCGGATTTCTTCGGAAATTCCCGGACACTTTGGCGTTGTGTTATATTCTTTCTTCGATGAAAAGAAGCTCCTGAGTATTTATTCTTCTGGAGATTTATTCCCCTGAGCATTTAACTCGTCGATTCTTTGCTGAAACATATCCCCAATCTTGTTATAATTTTCCGTTCTTTCTGGAAATCTTTTTACCACATGATCGAGTAGTTTGAATTTTTGCAATGGCAATTTTCCTTTATTATTCGCTATGCGGGGATCTGCACCTGCCCTAAATAATAAGTCAACAATTTCGAAACTGAATGGACTTCCATGGGAAAAATCTCCAGCTAAATTGTGTAAAATTGTATCTCCTTCCTCATCTTTGGTATTTACATTGGCGCCATTTTCAATAAGAAATTGCATCTCCCTTAGAATATTTTCATTACAGCGATCATAAAGGGCACGTAGGCTTATATCATCTAGAAAGTCACCCCTAGGGGACAAACTACCATCCTCGTTTAGAAAATAATAACCATAATCACTTAAAACCCTTTGGAGTAGAGTATGTCCCCGAATTAAAACGTTTACATCGGCACCGTGTTTTATGAGGAGTTTCATCATTTCATCATTATCATCGTCGGTTAACATGCCGAGTGGTGTGCAATCCCCATAATATTGATCACGGAGTACGCAGTATTCCGCATCGGGATCGAAACATTTCATATTGGGATCAGCTCCGCGCTCAAGCAAAGCCTCAGCCACATCCCTAAGGTTACAAAATACAGCCGCTCCCAAAGAGGTAATTTTTTCTATTTTGACTCTGCGGTCAATATCTTTATCTTCTATGCCTCCAATCAATTGCAACGCCTTTTCGCTATTGCCCTTACTCATGGCCTCGATGGTACGATCAATCCTGGCAACAACTGAGTCTTCATCTGTTTCCACCACTTGGGCTTCGTCATCTTTTTCTATTTCTTGTGCACCCGTAATCCCACACAGCAAAAACGCTTCCATGCCGTATAGTATCCCACCACATATCCATCCTTTATATTGCATAACGGAGCGTATAATTATTCTTTGATAGAATTTGTCAAGCTGAAAAAATTCTTAGCAAAGAATTTTAAAAGCTAATTACATAATTTCTAATATCCTATAGATCCTCCAGACTCACGCAGATCATCTTCTGTTTTTTGCAGTAAATCTCTAATGCGCATGTACTCCTCTTTGTGCTTCTCATAGCTTTCTCTCTCTTTTCCTTTATAATTCTCTACATTTTTGGGATCTAAATAATCCTTAACTAAGTCCAGAGGTGTTGTATTTTATAAGTGATTGAGGTATACATTGCGCAGAAGGTACTCTGGTGATCATAGGTGAGGGAACCCACGTTTCCATTCCGAAGGTGATCGTTAGGCCCGTAATCACTCTGCCGATAGTGTGCCACCACGATGTGGTGCGAGAGTAGGTTGTTGCCAGTATTTTGGGCCGGATGTTTTTAGGAACATCCGGGCCGATTTGTTTATGTCGAAAAAATTGCAAATAAAACTTGCGATATATGAAATATTTTATACTTTCAATATGTTTTCATTTAAAATTCAAAGGATTTGGTTATGAGTGTAAGCGGAGTCAGTAGTTCAGATAGGTTAATGGATGTGGGTTTACATCAAAGTGTAGAACGGGGAGGTGAATTTAGAATTCGAGGCGGGCATGATCTTTTCCGCGGATAACGTATTCTCGAAGCACCTTCGAAGCATATTTGTCACCGGAAGAAATATACACATTGGGATCATTAAGAACACATTTCGACGGATAAAATCTGTAGGAGCTTTGAGTAATCCCCGCCAACGAACGTGCAACCCAATTACCATAATCTGCGAAATCGGTTCCATAGTAAATTACTCTAAGCCCCATGTCATTGCCTCAATTTATCGTATATTCCTTCCAGGCGGCGGCGATTGTTTGAAGATTGGAAACATCTTTTAGCTTTCGTGCGCTGAGTTTAATCGAACTCATCACAGGTAGACAAATGGCTAGTAAAATACTGATGATTGTAATTGTGAAAACGATTTCCAGCAATGTAAAGGATTTCTTTTTACTTTTTACGCTTTGTTGCTTTATAAGATAAGCATACTGCGATTGTTGCGAGTTTGCGAATCTTGTCAAGCGAAAAATATAAAATATTTCTACTTTTTCTAATTTATTTCCACGAAAGTTGTTCCCGAAAAAATATTTTTCCAAAAATTTAGACCTACTATCCGGAATAAACAAAAACAATTATTTTTCCCAAATCACTTGACAATCACCAAATTCCTCCCAAGGCTAGCAGATAGTGGGTGGAAGCAAGCGACGTATTAAAAATCCCGTACTACGCTAAGCAGTTTCAAAGTTCGCGCTAATCCCGCTTCTTAATATCTCATGCTGCTCCATAACATCCCCAAGTCCACCAATAGAAATAATAAAAAAATAATTATTTTCACCAAACTACTTGACAACCACCGATTTCATCCCAAAGCTAAGTAGTAGAGGGTGAGAGCAAGCGGCATGCCCCAAAAATCGCTAGAAATAAATACGCCGCTCAATACAACACTGTAAACATCAGCGGAAAATTAACTCCTACATCAAAAAATTTTCCCTGCCCCATCACCAAACTAAATAAAAGAGCCATTACAATAACCCATGTAATGACTACTCCTTTTTTTACTTTTCTATAAAATTAAACTAAATAAACTGCGCCAGCTTCGATATTAACTGTACGCAGCGGCAACTGTACCCCCACTCATTGTCGTACCAACTCACCAATTTGAAAAAGCGATCGTTTAACTGAATTCCCGATCCTGCATCGAAAATCGACGATAAATTGCAGTGCACGAAATCCGATGAAACGACCTCATCCTCCGTGTACCCTAATATCCCCTTCAATGGACCTTCCGCTGCCTCCTTCATTTTCTTGCAAATCTCTTCGTAGGAAGTTGCCTTCGTCGTTTTTACTGTCAAATCAACCACCGATACTGTCGGCGTCGGGACCCGAAAAGACATCCCCGTTAACTTCCCTTTGACCTCTGGTAATACTAACCCAACTGCTACCGCTGCACCCGTCGTCGCCGGAATAATGTTCGTCGCCGCCGTACGTCCCCCTTTCCAATCCTTCCGCGAAGGACCATCGACCGTCTTTTGCGTCGCCGTGTAACTGTGAATCGTCGTCATGAGTCCCTCCTCAATCCCAAAATGATCAAGCATAACTTTCGTAATCGGTGCTAAACAATTCGTCGTACACGACGCATTGGAAATAATATCGTGTTCCGCAGAAAGCGTATGATCATTGACGCCTATTACTACCGTCTTGACCCGTTCACCCTTCGCCGGCGCCGAAATAATAACCTTCTTAGCCCCCGCTTTCAGATGACCTTCCGCAAGCGTATCTTGGGTAAATAAACCCGTCGATTCCACTACAACATCGACGCCGAGATCCCCCCATGGCATCGCCGTTGGCCCATCCTTTATCGCTAAACATTGGATCCGATCCCCATTGACAACCAATGCATCCTCACCATCCGCACGAACTTCTCCATCAAATCGCCCCTGTGTCGAATCGTACTTGACAAGATACGCCAAATTGTCCGCGGGAACAAGATCGTTAACCGCCACAACCTCAATGTCATTGCCCAATTTCCCCGAATCAATAATCGCACGAAATACAAGGCGACCAATCCGACCAAATCCATTAATAGCTACTTTTACTGCCATATCGAATCCAATAAATGCAAAAGACAAAGATTTTCAAACTTTATTTTAATATACTCATCGCCTGACCCATTAAGCGAAATGCTATAGCTAGCCGAAACGTTGAAAGTAGCATGGGCATCGCCCCCATGTCTTACAGGCATTCAAGTCCTAAAGGGGCAGAAAGTTCCACTTTAGGTCCAACTGCCATAAAATTTTGCAATGATCGGATAATTACTACCCACAAGGGCTACGTCATGGAGCAATTTCACTCCCTCCAATAAATGTTCCCTTTAGCCGGGTTTAGGCAACGCTCCAGAAACATGCGTAGCCTCAATGGCAATCCAAATGAGATTCACATCAGTAGGACTAATACCGGAAATGCGTGACAGTTGCCCCAATGTTGTCGGGCGAATGCTTTCCATTTTTTGGCGACTTTCGATGCGCAAACTTTTTACGTTGTCGTAGGAAAAATATGGTGGGATTTTCACAAAATCCAGTTCCTTCATTTTTTCGATTTGTCGCAGCTCGCGTGCCAAGTAACCTCCATACAAAATGCGGTATTTCACCGCTTCCTGAATCGAAATCTCTTCCGCCAAAAATTCAGGAGGAAATACAATTTCTCCATTGTTACGCAACAGCTGCGCCGCAATCGAATTACCGCCAAGCAAATTTTTATCAAAAACGGTACACCAACGATCGATAGCGGATTTTGTTTTTTCGATAGCTTCAATGCGCTGTTTTGAAAGCAACTGATACTTTTTCGCATGGCAAACGAGGCGATATTCCGCACTCGCGTGGTTCAACAACAGACGATACTCCGCACGACTGGTAAACATTCGGTAAGGTTCCTGCGTACCATTTGTAATTAAATCATCAATAAGAACACCGATATAGGCATCATGGCGTTGCAATATCAATGGATTTTCTCCGAAAACTTTTGCAACGGCATTAATTCCGGCAACGATTCCTTGACCGGCGGCTTCCTCGTAACCCGAAGTCCCATTAATCTGTCCCGCAAAAAATAATCCCTCGACGATCTTCGATTCCAACGAAGGATACAATTGTGTGGGTGGTGCGTAATCGTATTCTACGGCGTAGGCCGGACGAACCATTTGTGCCTGTTCTAGTCCGGGAATTGTTTGTAAAATTTTCATTTGCACATCGACCGGCAAACTCGTCGATAATCCATTGATATACCACTCATCGGTACCATTACCCTCCGGCTCCAGGAATAATCGGTGGGTATTTTTATCGGGAAATTTGACATATTTATCCTCGATACTGGGACAGTAGCGCGGTCCAATCCCCGCAATTTCTCCGGAATAGAGTGGCGATCGACATAAATTTTCCCGAACCACATCTCCCGTGGCAACACTCGTATGAGTAATCCAGCAAGACCGATTTTCCAACGTATTATCTACAGAATGTGATCCAAAAGATGCCAAATATTGAATTATCATTTCGCCATTTCGTGAATCATAGAACGCGAATTTTTGCGGTATCAAATCACCGATTTGTTTCTCACATTTTTGAAAATCGATCGTCGAACCGAGTATGCGCGGTGGTGTTCCTGTCTTCATTCTTCCCAATTCGATGCCGCACTCCCTCAACGAATCCGATAACGCATTCGCTGCAAAATCTCCCAAACGTCCGCCATTGATCTTTTGAAGTCCAATGTGCATTAATCCCCGTAAAAATGTTCCCGCCGTCAAAATCACGGCTCCAGCTTCGAAATTTAATCCAATGTTTGTTTCGACTCCCTGGATTTTGCCCCCTTTGACCACCAATGCCAAGACCTCTGCCTGTAAAATTTGTAGATTTTTCGTACGTTCTAAAACATACTTCATCCGAAACTGATACGCTTTTTTATCACATTGTGCCCGCGGAGATTGTACCGCCGGCCCCTTGGATGCATTGAGGAGTCGGAACTGTATGGCCGTTTGATCCGCATTAATCGCCATTTCACCGCCCAGAGCATCAATTTCACGGACGATTTGCCCTTTGGCTTGTCCTCCAATCGCCGGATTACAACTCATCTGTGCCATCGTGTCGAGATTCCATGTCAATAGCAAAACCCTCGCACCACGCCGCGCCGCAATCATCGCCGCTTCACAACCCGCGTGCCCCGCACCACAAACAATGACATCAAAACTCTGTACCTCCACAATAATTCGCCTAGCGAATCAATCATCCCTATAAACTCAAGCGCTATTTTGGGGAGGATATGGGGCTTCGCCCCACACCCCGCAAGGAGTCATGGACTCTTTGACCTCCTTTGGCGGCCCGGTCCATGCGCGATGCGCATGGACCGGGCCGCAAGGTCAAGAATAGACTCTTTGACTTTTCCTAGCTTCCTAGCAGCCGAGCCCGGCGCATACTGCGCAGGGTTCGGCTGCTAGGGCTAAATTTGCCCCAGCGGCGAAGCCGCGGGGGCTGTAAAGTCCAGCCCGGCGCTTCGCGCCGGGCTGATTTTTAATTCTGCGGTTTGATCCGGTAGCATCGCCACCGGATCAAACCGCAACCCCAGGTCCAGTGGATGGATCCCCTGGTCAGGGGTTGCAAGGGGAAGAATTCCCCTTGCGCAACTCCCTTCACCTATTGCTTACAATTTCCAGTTGGGATAAAAATCAACTATTTTTGAGGCATGGGATTCATCGAAGGCCGTTGCAAAGGCAATCATTGATGCGTTATCGCCCGTATATTTAGGTTTAGGGAGGTGGCATGCAATTTGCTTTATTTCGCCCAATTTTTGCACACGTTCTCGAAGTAATTGGTTATTGGAAACACCCCCTGACAGGCCAATGCTACGGAAATTTCTTTGGGATAGAGCCTGCTCCATTTTTTTAGCTAAAACATCGACAACTGCGAATTGATAACTCGCGCAAATATTATTGAACTGTTCACGCAGTTCCTCGTCACTCAATTTTTCGAGCAGGTAGCGCAGGCTTGTTTTCAGGCCCGAAAAACTAAAAAACATTTCATCGGGTTTAGTAAACGCCTGTGGGAATTTGAAGGATTTCGCATCACCCTGTACGGCCAGGCGTTCTATTTCTGGACCTCCGGGATAGTTTAGTCCCATCAATTTAGCTCCCTTATCGATCGCTTCGCCTGCCGCATCATCGACCGTTTGCGCGAGAATTTGTATTTCAAAATCTGCAGTAATTTCCGATAAAATCGTATTTCCACCGGAAACGAGAAGCGATAAATGTGGAAAATTTTCCGTTTCAAAATCTTTTTCCGACAAATTTTTCCCGATAAAGGGGGATAGAATATGGCCGCGCAGGTGATGAATACCGATAACCGGTCGACTGAGAAGCAGACCTAAACTTTTTGCAAAAGATACTCCAAGGGCCAAGCTTCCCGGTAATCCGGGTCCACAGGTAACTGCAATTTTCACAATTTCCGACAGGGAAATTTTTTGTTTTAGATCTTCCAGCAGCATTGGAAAGTTACGCAGATGTTCGCGTACGGCCAATTGGGGAACGACTCCACCATAGGGTATATGCCAATTGACTTGGGAACTCGTCCTTTCATAGGGAAACGATCCGCTTTGTTCATCAAAAACCGCAAGGCTCGTATCATCGCAAGAACTTTCGATACCCAAAATCATGGAATGACAAAATCTGGCTCCATGTACTCCATATTATCCCATTCGGGTAATTTCAAATACTCTGGAATTACCTCATTCCTTGGTCCTAAGAATTGCATTTTCGACGAATGGCAATCGACTTCTTCAATTTGCTCCAGGATGTCTACAATTTCCACGGAAACTTCGCGAACAACGGGTATACGACAAACCACGATTGGAATCTCAATGCGATTTCCAATGATATGAATACCCCCCGCCGTTACGAAAAATCGCCACAGCACACCCCAACATTTTCCCAAGGGAGTTATCGAAGCCCATGATTTTGAGGGAATCAATACTAGGCCTCCGGTTTTGTTTTCGGTAGAGCGGTCAGCCTACGGCCATCCTTCCATTGGCCACGCTTGCGCAATAATTCAATTCGTTCAAAACGCTTTAAAACGCTTCGTTTCGCAGTATTACTACCGCCCCTTCTAAAACTTGAATGCTGAGACATAACATACCTCCTTAGATTTTATTCATAATGCACCGCTCCGTGAAAGCAAGCTAATTTTTAACAAATCCACAATTCTTTCCATAGACGATTTTCAGTAGTATTTTTTTAGAAAATCTATTGGTGCATCCTGTTTTTGGGGATCAATATTGACAACGATTGCGCCCTCCTTCAACAGGATAATGCGATCGGAAATTTTGACCAAAAAATCCAAATCATGGGAAGCGATAAGGATCGTAATATCGAATCGCTCGTTGATAGATTTTAACAGAGAGACGACATCCATCGTCGTCGATACGTCCAAACCGGAAGTGGGTTCGTCGCACAACAGAATATCCGGATGAGTCATCAAGCTTCTCGCCAATGCGACTCGTTGCTTTTGTCCGCCTGACAAAGTATTCGGATATTCACTGGTCTTCGCTGCGATACCTAAACTTTTCAGTATATTTTCGGCCTGCTTTTTACAATTCTCTTTTCCAGACTTATCTTTCAAACTTGGCGCATAGATCAAATTTTGTAGCACCGTCATATGGGGAAAAAGCTGAAAATCTTGAAACATAAAGCCAGCGCGGCCATTACATTCTATGGTTCCATGATCAATTTGCTCTAGTTTTTGGATACAGCGAAGCAGGGTTGACTTTCCGGAACCGGATGGTCCCGCGATCCCTAAAATACTCGATTTCGCCACATCGAGATGAACATTTTCTAAAACTTTTGTATTGTTAAAAACCTTACTGACATTACAAACTTTTAGCATAAGGTTCTCCTTTGTTCAATTTTTTTTCCGATGGATTCGATGAGTCGGACAAGGCCATAGTAATAGATACCTGCCATACAAAGTGGCTGAAAATATTCGTATTGCTCAGCGGCAATTGTTTGCGATCGACGCATAATATCTAGGCCACCAATCATAGCGATTAGCACGGTTTCTTTCAGTAAAGCGATCACTTCATTGACCATGGCTGGGAAAATATTCGTTATGACCTGAGGCAAAATGATATCTTTCCACATATAAAACCGCGAAATTCCCAATGTTTGTGCCGCTTCAAATTGTCCCCGTGGCAAACTTTCTATGCCCGCCCTAACTATTTCTGCAATATAGGCGGAACTATTGATACCGAATGCTAAAATACCAGCCGACAACAAATCTAATCTAACTCCGATAACATCGGGGGCGATGAAATAGACGAAACTTAATTGCAATAGAAGCGGTGTTCCTCTCAAAACAGAGACAATCGCATTGATAAGTGATCGACCGATGCCGTTGTAGCGCAATATGGACAATAAAATTCCGCCTACGACTCCAATAAAAACACCACCAAATGTTAATTTCAATGTAAGTCCGATCCCGGATCCGATATACAAAAAATTGGAAATAATTTTATTCATTTGGTAATTTCCACGCTGCTTCCAATTTCCATTTTTTCCTCAGCGCCTGCAATTCCCCAGAGGCCTCCAGTGCCTTTAAAACTCTATTAATCTCAACTCTCAATGGGGAGCCTTTAGGAAGGACAATTGCAATACCATCGCTCACCTTCAAAGAATCCAATACGAGATAAGTCCACTGGGGATTTTCCTCGCAATAAACATCCGCAACAAACACATCCATATACACGCAATCTCCGTGGCCAGCCTTAAACATCTCCATGGCCACATCGATTCGATCCACTGAAATTAATTCCGCTTCGGGAATATTTTCTTCCAAGGTTTTTTTTATTCGACCACTTAACTGATAGATAATCTTCTTTCGAGAAAGTTCTTCGAGACGCGTTATTGGATCGCCCTTTTTATGTAAAAACACCATTCTTTCAATGTAATAGGGAATCGTAAAGTCAAATTTATCCCGTCCCTCCGGTGTCACGCCAAATGCGGCTACAAACGCCTCGATAAATCCTTTTCCTAGGGCAATTTGTAGAGGACCAAAGGCCATATCTTCCAAAACAATTCCCTTTTTTAGTTTTTGACCAATGAGCTTCGCCAACTCGATTTCGAACCCGGTAAGGGTTCCATCCCGATAATACTCCATTGGAGGATAATCGGCACAGGTACCGAAGCAAATTACATTTTTTTCTTTTCCGACGACAAGACCTTCATTGGATGACTTATGATAAAACCAAATCATAAGCATTCCCATTAGGATTGACAATACCACAATAGTAAGCTTTTTCATATTTCTTCCACCATTCCAAAAAAATTTCTCCCAATGTCAATTTTATAATTTTACGTTTAATGAAAATACAAACTCCCCTGGAAAATCTTGCGTCAAATAACTTGACAACCAAGGAAGTAATTCCATTCTGGTAGTGTCATATGGCACTAAGAATCAGATTGCAGAGGCAAGGGCGGATACATCATCCGTCGTATAGGGTTGTTGTAGCGGAAAGTTCGAGTCGCCGCGATGGGAAATATGTTGAAAAGATTGGTGTATACGAACCTCAAGCGAAGGGTAATTCCTTGGAATTGTCAATGAATTTAGAACGAGCGACCTACTGGATGAGTGTCGGCGCAAAGGCGACGGATACGGTTGCCCAACTCATACGCAAGGCAAAGATTTCCGTAAAAAAATAAAATTAAGTCTCTTTTGAAAACTTGACAGGGGCCAAAAACGTCCCAAAGATAGGAAGCATAGGGAGGAAGTGAGTTCCGTGTCCGAAAAATGCAACACATTTTCGTCAAGCTTTTTGAAGTATAAAAACATTTCGCTATTAGATAATTTCCGCTTTCGCCGATTGCTTGCTTTGGGTAGCGTCCTGCTTTGCCACCTTTTTTGCTAAAAAATTTGACAAAGGCCAAAAACACTCCAAAGATAGAAAGCACAGGGAGGAAGCGAGCTCCGTATCCCGAAAATGTAATGTATTAGTTTTCCGTAAATCCGCTAAATCTTTTTACCCATCCTTAAAAAACGGTGGTGAGGGAGCGATTCGAACGCTCGAAGGGTGAAACCCGACAGATTTACAGTCTGCATCCTTTAGCCACTTGGATACCTCACCAGCCAGCCACAACCCTACTCGCACCTATCATTTTGGCAAGTATTTTTTTGGAAATTTTCCGGTCTCGCAAAAAATCCCCCCAACAAACAAGACAAAAACTCATTACAAAAAAAGTCTTGACATCGTTTTTTTTATCATCTATTAAGTATTTAAAAGTAATGGTGTTTTATGTTTAGATCGTTGATGATGTTTGGAGTGTTTTTTTTAGCATCCTTTTGGCATTTTATCCGAGCGGAAATTGCTAAAGACCTACAAGAGCCAGTTGGATTATCCTTTTTGACCGGCTCGGGTACTGCGATGGAAAGCTATACGGGGAAAACTCAAAAGCTTAAAGAAAGTAGTAGCAAAATTCGAAAAGCATGGCATGATTGTGTTCATATGCTAACGCGCTCATGCCCGGAAGATAGTAAAGCATATCAAACCGTGAAAACTTTATTAGAGCAATACCCGGACCTAGTTTACGTGGTCGATGCCAATGGCAGGAATCTATTAATGGATGCGGTATATCAAAACAATGAAGAGATGATTGCATTCCTGATACAACACTATGTCAACGCGCAGTTGCTGGATGAACAAGATATCCATGGTGATTCGGCTTTGTTTATTGCTATTCGAAATCAAAATAAATATGCGATCGCATTACTTCTGTTTTATGGTGCTAGAATCGATATTCCTAATCTGGAAGGTTTTGATGCGATTCAATTTTCATGTACCCTCAAAAGTCTCGAAATGCTCTATTTCCTCAGAGGTATTTTAGAAAGATTGGACGAGCTGGAAACGCAAAAAGAATCAGCCTTGACAAAAATAGTATATAATTAATATTCACTTTCGAAAGGAATTAACTATGGATAATGATCATATTTCAACCCCGGTTTTTAAGGATAGCGTTTTTTATTCGCAGGATACTCAAGCGGTGGCGATGACCATCGGTGGCGTTATTCGTAAATCTTTTATCACTTTATTTTTGCTGCTAGCGGGTGCCGCCTTCGCATGGACTCGCCCTTATGCTTCCGTCGATGAAATCAGCGGAAAAATTGCGCTATTTTCGATTGGGACGCTTATTTTATATTTTATAACGATGTTTAAGCCTGATGTCGCAAAGATCACCGTTCCATTATATGCCATAGGCGAAGGGTTTGTCATCGGAGCCTTTTCTTGGTTCATGCAAAAGACATATCCGGGAGTTGTCGTACAGGCTGCTACGGGAACATTGGGCGTTTTTGCTGCCATGTTATTTGCATACAAAGCGGGAATTATTCGCCCCTCTGAAAAATTTGCTATGATTATTACAATGGCAACATTGGGAGTTGTCTTTATTTACTTGGCCGATTTGCTAATGGCGCGTTTTGGAGGCTCCGGTTTGTCAATCGTCCAAGATTCTTCTAATATTGGGATCGCATTTAGTGCCGTTGTTTGTGTTATCGCCGCATTAAATTTACTTTTAGACTTTGAATTCATTGTCCGTCAAAGCAAGCTGGGCGCACCTGAAAAAATGGAATGGATCGCTGCCCTCGGATTACTTGTGACGCTCGTGTGGATTTATTTGGAGATTATACGCCTATTGCTGAAATCAAAGTCGCGCAGCCATTAGGCAAGCTTTCCATAATCATGTTTCATTAAATGCATATTTTGGTTATTAAACCTTCTGCTCTGGGGGACGTCATTCATGGGATGGTTGTCATCAGTGAATTGAAAAAACAATTACCAGAATGTGTCATCGATTGGGTGGTAGGTGATAAATTTGCCGAAATCGTAGCCCAATCCCAAATCGCGAGGAACGTTTTCGTTTACGAACGTCATGGAGATTTATCTTCAATTTTTCGCCTCATTTCGGAAATACGCCGAGAAAATTACGATTATGTTTTCGATATGCAGGGCCTTGCCCGTAGCGGTGTTATGGCCGCTATCGCAAAATCCCCCCGTAAAATCGGCCGTCAGGATGCCCGCGAATTGTCGTTTCTGGCCTATACACAAAAAATCAACTACCCAGGGCCAGTACATGCAATAGATATTCTTCGAGAATTTTTAGACGTTGCTGGATGTAACAAAACCGTCTCAGGAATTGTGCCGGAACTTCAAAATATTTTCTCATCATCTTTTGACAGTTTTTTAAATACAGAGCTCGCATCTAACCCGATTATTTGCCTATTTCCCGAAAGCCAACGCCCCGAAAAGGAATGGCATTTTTTTCCTAACTTGGTTCAAAAGCTTATTCCGCATACCGCTCATGCGGCAATTCTATTGCTCGGTAATCGAAAAGATAAAATTCCGGAAATCGTTTCACCACACTTTTTCGATTTACGGGGCACAACTTCTCTAGTGGATGTCGTATTTTTAATTAAAAATGCTAGCCTTGTCATTGTCAATGACAGCGGCCCTTTACATATTTCTGCAGCCCTCGGTCGACCTACACTCGGCTTATTTACAGCCACCGATCCTCAACGCTTCGGTCCTTACCCGATCCTTAAAACTTCCCATATGGTTCTCCAATTAAACAATACTCCTGATGAAGTTGATGTTGTTACCGAAGTAGCCCACGAGATGCTGGGTAACGTAAAATACATGCTAAAATAGACATAAACTTTTTGCCAAGCCCTACGCCCCACTGGATAGCAACCTAAGGGCTGCGCGCCCTTAGAATCTCTGCCAGGAGGCACCGCCTCCTGGACCTAGATTTGCGGTTTGATCCAGGAGCAATGCTCCTGGATCAAACCGCAGGGGCCAGAGGCCCGCCCCGCGGCTTCGCCGCGGGGGATGGGCAAAATATTAATGACCCTTGCGGCCCAGGAGTCACTGACTCCTTGCGGGGGGGCC
>JAIRLD010000098.1 GCA_031259665.1 Puniceicoccales bacterium
CGGAAATATGTTTAGTAGAAAGCTATAACTCCGTGCTTAGATATTATCTGGCCAGGCTTCAAAGAAGGACAAAGTGCTATAGCAAAAATTTGGAGATGTTGAGGCTTTCTGTCGCTTTGCTGCTCCATTATTGAAAATCTCCATATCTTTAGTTGTCAATGCCTAAAAAATACATCTCCTTAAAAATTGACCTGATCTGCGGCTATCTCCACAGGCTTGGTCCGTGGAGATAGCCGCAAATCCAGGTCCAGGAGGCGGTGCCTCCTGGCGGGGATTCTAAGGGCGCGCAGCCCTTAGGCCAAACGCACCGCGGATCCAAGAAATCGCGTCGTTTTGGGGATCTGAGGACAGTAATTGGCGTAATTCTTCCTTATCTTTTTGTGCCTGCGCCAAAACTTCTGGGTTATTGAGGCAATCGCGTAGTGCGTGGCAGATTAATTTCGGTTTTGCTGAAAATTGTAAAAATTCTCGTGCCGACTCACGATTCAGAAGGATATTGGCGATATGTAAAAATTTTACTTTTACCAGCAATTTCGCCAGTCCGTAGGTTAAAGTGCTCGCTTTATAAACGATGACGCTGGGAATGCCAGCGAGTGCACAGTTAAGCGCCATGGTTCCCGAACTCATCAGCGACGCACACGCCGAAAGTGTACACGCCCCGCTCCGCACAAATGAGAGGGAAAGGTTTTTATGCTTTTTATAGATATTTTGCGAAACTTCTAAAATATCTTCATCGGGATAGAGGGCAACGAGTTCACAGGTTTCGCCAAATTTTTTGAGCTGATTGATGGTATTGAGCATAATGGGGAAAATTTTTTTGACGGCGATTTTTCGGCTTCCCGGGAGCAGGAGAATCGGTCCATTGGGATTATAGTTAACGGGCAACGCATAACCTTCATCGAGAAAGGGGTGACCGAGAAACTGTACATCAAGGTTTGTATCCCCGTAGCATGCTTTTTCAAAGGGAAAAATCGTTCCGAGCGCATCGATATATTTTGCAATGACGAAGCGGCGCTTCGCTTTCCAAGCCCAAATTTGAGGACTGATATAGTGGTAAAGTTTTACGTTACCGCCAGCCTTATGGCTGATTCCTCGCTGATATAATTCCTTTGCGATGTGTAGATTTAGTCCCGGAAAATCGATAAAACAAACAACTTTGGGGCGATATTTGGTGATCCAATCGCAAATCATTTTTAGAATTTTTAAAAAAAATTGAATATTACGTAAAGCTTCCGCTATTCCGACGACGGAAAATTCAACCAGATTGAAGAGGAAGTCGACACCCGTTCGTTCTAAATTATTGCCACCAATTGCACAAATGCTGTACTGGGGATATTCTATTTTTAATTTTTTCACAAGCGCTGCCCCATGTTCGTCGCCGGAATACTCGCCGGCAATAACCAACAAATCGGGGTATTCTGCCGTTATTTCATTGAATTCAATTTTTTGCATGACTATCCATTGAAACGAAAAATGATCACATCGCCATCTTTAACTTCATATTCTTTTCCCTCGAGGCGATATTTGCCCATTTCTTTCGCCGCTACAAATGATCCAGCCGCGACCAAATCGTCGTAACTTACCACCTCCGCCTTGATAAATCCATGCTCAAAATCACCATGAATGATTCCGGCACATTGTGGCGCTCTCATGCCCACCTTGAACGTCCACGCGCGTACTTCCATTTCACCGGCTGTAAAATAGGAGGCGAGTCCCAATAAACGGTAGGTTACTCGAATCAAATCCGATACACCGCTGTCTTTGACGCCAAAATCGAGGAGATATGCCCGTGTTTCCTCCGGAGTAAAATCGACCAAGTCCGACTCCAATTGGGCACAAATGATACAACATTCAGCGTGATGCATGGACCGCACATAGGTTTTGACCTGTTCCGTAAAAGTATTGCCGATTTCACCTTCCGCCATGTTACATGCGTAAATTACCGGTTTAGACGACAATAGATTGAACGACTTCAGTAAAAATTTTTCCTCATCGCCCATTTCCAACGTATTAGCCGAATTCCCTTGGTCGAGGTGCTCCTGTAAACGCCGTAATAATTCGATGGTTCGAACGGCTTCACTACCGTTAGCCCGCGATTTCTTGATATTCTTATTGAGCTGATTTTCAATGGATTGCAAGTCTGCTAAAATGAGTTCCGTGTTAACGATTTCGATGTCGCGTACCGGATCGATACTCCCAACACTGTGGATAATATCGTCGTTTTCAAAGCAGCGAACCACGGGAATAATCGCATCGACTTCCCGGATATTTGCCAGAAATTTATTGCCGAGACCCTCGCCCCGATTCGCACCCGCTACGAGGCCCGCAATGTCTACCATTTCAATCGCCGCAGGAACTAGTTTTTCCGTCTTGGCAATGGGTTTTAGAATAGTTAGACGTTCATCGGGAACCTCGACGACGCCAATATTGGGATCGATGGTACAAAAGGGATAATTTTCTGCCTGGGCCTTACGGGTACGCGTCAAAGCATTAAATAGCGTACTCTTCCCTACATTTGGCAATCCAACAATTCCAGCCCGTAACATAGATTAGGGGTAAAAGAAGTTCGATAAACTTCGCAAGGATTTATCCGCTGGAGCGGTCGGCACTTGTAATGGTTTCTTAATGTTTTTATGTGGAATTATTTTTAAGAAAGAATTTAGTTAACAAATATAATTATTACACTATACTTGATCCATATGGCACTTGGACGCCGCATTGAAATTGGAAACGGAGATTATGCAACATTTAAACCTTTTTTGGGCAATCGAGGAGAAGGTGAAATTGAAGGCGTATTACATCTTAGCAACGGGAAAAAATACACAATCAAGATGAATGTAAAACATAGAGAAAATCCTATGGCCCAAACGGATAAACTTTTCGCTCCCACTAGCAAAAAAAAGGCAATGCAGAGACTAGCCAATAGAGCAACCCTTTCGCCGTCAGAAGCTAGAAAAGCTTTTCAAGGCCTCGCCAAATTTTTCAAAAGCAATACCCATGTAGGGGCAAAAAATGAAGCCGTAGCTAAAATGTTGAATAGTTCAATTTTGGAAGACGCCGCAAATACAAGGCTTGCTGCTTCGTGCGGACCTGATCGACTAGCTGAAGTTTACAGACAAAGAAATCAAGGGATTTTTTCAATGGATAATGCGCAACATTATGGAAATATCGTGAAAACTATTTTCGAAAAAGCATTGCATGACTCCAACAACAAGGTCTCCGAAGACTCGATCTCTGGAAAAATCCAGGAACTACAATTGGCCATTGACAGCATTTTGCATCGACAACCTCAAGGAGAATTTTCTAAAGAAGAATTTTTAGATCGTGTTAAAGCAATGAAAAAAGCTGTCATCGATCAATTGGATCAATTGGCAGGGAAAAAAGGAGAAGGAGCGAAACTTTTTGAAAAATATTACC
>JAIRLD010000116.1 GCA_031259665.1 Puniceicoccales bacterium
AAGACATGAAAAGCATCCGCCTCATCTAATCCCGCACCTCCGTCCATTTCTGGTTCCTGAAGACGACCCAAAATCACCTGGAAAATATCTTGAATTCTTGTAATGCTTCTTCCGAAACCATGGAACATATCTCTGTGGATGGTAATTTCCCTTTCGCCTATCATTAATTTTAGGATACCGCGGGGAATATCTACCCTAAACATCGCTGCTCCTTTATAAATCCTCGATTGGTTAACGATGACTTCCGAATCATCTTCAAATCCTTCACCAAATTGATCACGTTCAGCGATACTTTCTAAATCCATTTCAAATCCTTCGCCAAATTGATCACGTTCAGTGATACTTTCTAAATCCATTTCAAATTCTTCACCAAATTGATCAAAAATTTCCGTAAATCTCACAACATCGTCTGCAGCCATAGCAACTTGACAAAGATCCGGATAGGGATTCGTAAAAAGATCGGTTAAAGAATGAACCCTATGAATAGCAACTTCCGGAATATCTACCACTAAAACAGGTACGTTTACCAAGAACTGATCGCATAAACAATGGGCTATGAGTTCGATGCGAGTTGCGTCGTTAGTCGGAATCCCACATTGTTCGCATAAAATGTCTACTAAGCCCCTTTCTTCCGTTGCCTGATTCCGAAAAACACCGGTTACCGATTTCGCAAAATCCAGTTTACTAATATCGCCACGCTCATATAATCGCTTCATCACCTCAAAATGCGTTTCCGGCTCTATACCTTGATGCTCGGCTAATATGCTCAAAATACCGGGATCGTCAGCAACGGATATTCGTCTCGACTGTCTCTCGTTCTGGGAATTTCCCGTGTCCCGAGTAAACCATCTCCACGGTAAAAATCGTGCTGCAGCTGCGCAATTTGTCACATCCAATAGAGAAAAAAATAAACTTACTCCAATTGTTTTCGTAAGTGTTTCCATAATTATATATATATTATTTATCTTTCACGTTACTGCAAACATGAAATTTCAATTAATTCATTTAATTTATTACACAAATAATATTTTAAATTCGAATACGACTTTTCAGTGGGTACTCGCCGGATCACAGCCACCGTAAAAGATTACCTTTCGAGGGGGATTGTCCCGAAGTGGAGAGCGCCATTGAAATTGCCCATTGCTTTGGTCTAGTATGGATGTAACAGAATAATTCTCCCGAATTTCTGCATCCTCTGGGAATTCAAATCGGCATCCGGATGTTACTAATTGCATTCCCAGTCTCCCTAGCTTGTATATTCCTGGCATTGCTGTCGATTCCGTTTTTGATTGTAGCTGCCATTGACCCGATTCCTCTCCAAATCTCATCACACACGGAGGACAGCTTTGTAAAGAATTTCTCAAAACATCAACTGGAGTTCCAACCGGTAAATCCGTTAGAACGCCAAGCGAATTACCTGTCCCTCCAGCCACAGGCAATGCAACCAGATGTTGAGCATCGACCTGTCCACTTTGCCCACGATAGCCCAATAAAAATTGTTTCATTATAGCCAATGCAATTTCGAAGCGAAATTCGCTTTGCGCTAGAATAGCCACGTAAATTTCACGAATTGTTGCCTCTTTTTGATTTGGGTCGCAAATCTCTAGGTGTTTTACCTCAGGAGGCAAAAGCGCCTGATTCCCACACAAGATCACTTCTTTGCTTCCAATTTCAAGTACGGCCGGAAATCGATTCAGATCACTGAAAATTGAGTCGAGTAATCTCGCCTGAGATTTAAGCGTTTCGTTGCTAGAATTCTGATGTCTCGCAACAAATGTTTCGAATGCTTGCGCTATTTGTCTTAGATCTTTGGCCCTCATGACACGTTGGACAAAGTCATAACTAAGATTGTGCGTTGGACAATTTTTCACCAATTGCATGTCCTCGTCTCTGATCCAGAATGCTAAAACGGGAACATTCCTTAATTCTGGACTTGTAAGACAAGCCCGTAAAAGTTTATTATACTCTTCGCCTCCAGGTGAAATGAGAAATTTAATACTCAACGCCCCAATAAAGCCTAATTCCTCTAACGTTTCACGTTCGAACCCACTAACTACTCTTCCTTCATCGTCCGCTATCAGCGCTTTTATAAAATCATCTAAGCTGATTTTACCTTTATTGTATAAATCTTTAATTTTTTTCGGACTTAACCTTTTAAGCTCCGGAATAGTCCATATATGAAAATAATCGACTGCAAGCTCCCAGAAATTACGAAGTAGTCCTGACGCAGCCACGTAATTTGTCATTCCCGATAGGGAACACAATGAACCAACTAGAATTGTTTTTGTAATCTTTTCCATAATTTCTTATGCATCATTTATTTTTTATGCTATTGCAAGCACAAAATTTAATTTTTTTTAATTTATTGCATTGGGGCATTATATATTTTTTGTAAAATAAAGTATTTCTTATTTCCCAATCACTCTTTCACTGGGGTATCGAAGTACACCCATTAGAACAAATATACATTCTAAATGTTTTTTTTGCAAGGACAAAAGAAACTAGTTATTATCTTATCGCAATGGATAAACCATCTTCGAAGGAAATTTCATAGGCAATAGTCGGCGAGAAATGCAATTATTTCGCTTTCCGTTAGCCGTTTCTGTTCCATGCTATCGCGGTCCCGAAGCGTAAATGTTCCATTTTCAAGCGATTCGAAATCCACCGTAATACAATAGGGAGTACCGATCTCATCCGCACGGCGGTAGCGACGCCCAATTGCCCCACTTTCGTCGTACTGCACCAAATGCGTTCCCGATAATTTTTGATATAAATCTTTCGCTAAATTAACCAATTCGAGACGATTTTTAACCAACGGCAATACCGCCGCTTTCACAGGCGCAACCCGTGGATGTAATCCTAACACCACGCGTATTTCACCCTCAACCTGCTCCTCGCGGTATGCCGAACATAAAACCGCTAAAAATAAACGATCTACGCCAATCGCCGGTTCGATAACATGCGGCAAATAGCTGCGATTTTGCTGTTCGTCGAAATACTCTAAATTTTTTCCGCTCGCATTTTGGTGCTGCGTTAAATCGAAATTTCCACGCGCTGCGATCCCTTCCAACTCCTGTATGCCAAAAGGATAATGGAACGTAATATCCGTACACGCCCGGGAATAGTGGGACAACTTTTCCGGACGATGCACATTTAATCCCAACAAATCTCCCCTTAGTCCAATACTTCTTAACCACTCGAAGCGCGTATTAACCCAGTATTGATACCATTCCTGCCAATTCGCATCCTCCTGAATGAAAAACTCCATCTCCATCTGCTCGAACTCCCGGGAGCGAAAAATAAAATTCCTCGGCGTAATTTCGTTGCGAAAGGAACGCCCCATCTGCGCAATTCCAAAGGGTAACTTGACGCGATATGTATTTAAAATGTTTTTAAAATTAACAAACATTCCCTGAGCCGTCTCCGGACGTAGGTAGGCCACTGAAGAATCATCGACAACCGCTCCCAAATGGGTCTGAAACATCAAATTAAAAGCCCGTGGTGCAGTCAGCGATCCCGGCTTTCCCGTTGCCGGAGACGGAATTAATGCGTACTCTTCCGGACTAGCCTCCGTGTATGGCTGCAAAATTATTTCCTCCAATATTCCCTGTTTCGCCAATTTCCGCTTCAAATTCTCCGCCTGTTTTTCCGCCTCGAACTGCATCCCCTCATCTTCCAAAACCGATACATAACCAATGACTTCTCCACCAATGATTACTTTGGCAAAATACAGCTGATCGGCACGGTAGCGCATTTTGGAAATTTTACAATCTACCAGCGGATCGGAAAAGCCGTCCACATGTCCCGACGCCTTCCAAACATCGGAATGCATAATGATCGAACAATCGAGGCCAACGATATCGCCCCGCCGATGAACCATGTCCCGCCACCAAATGTCTTTTATATTTTTTTTAATCTCGATACCCAATGGACCATAGTCGAAACATCCCGCTACACCGTTGTAAATCTCCGAGGATTGAAAAATAATCCCACGTCGCTTGCATAAACCAATAATCTGATCCATCCCAAACTTCCGATGTTCTGTAATCTCCGCCATATGCTTAATGTTTAGAAAATTTTAACGTCACCTTAAGATATTTTTAACCTAATCATTACTCCATTTCCATAAATTGAAAAATAATTCCCTCGCATTTTACGTAACCCGATAACTCAACTCCCCCAATTACTCAGTAACCTACAATCACTGTCGTATATTTTAGTAGTTAAAAAACTTAGGAAACATAAATTCATTAAATTACATATTTATAACGGACAACCGCTACCCTTCAACCGAAGTCCGCGATAGCCAACCCTTCTGATGAATCGTATTTCTAATGCCAATAACCGCCGTATATAAATATACCGCATATAAAATACATTGCTGACGCTCCCCAATGCGAAAATTATGCCACACCAAAACCCCATTTGTCAATAGCCATAACGCATAACTTAACTTCAAACGCATCGTCGCATTGTAATACGATCCCAACAACGCAATAACCATCACAATCCATAGAATAATCTGTGTCACACTTTCAGGAAACCAATTCATACTGTCGCTCATAATCTAAATAAATTTTACCACCATCTCCTACCCGTATCTTCCCCTCCAACATATCACCATAGGCCAATACGCGTACCCGGTCGCCAAAATTTTCCATCAGTAGTCGCTCAAATAAATACTCCACTCTCCGCGCAAATTCGATGTCCGTATCCCGTACACCATCCACCTGTAATGCACCATTTCCTTCGCCCTTTACAAAAATAATGTCGTCGTAGGTGCCCGTCCAAACCTTAAATGCCTCCCGTAACCCTACCTCAACCGAAGAAATCTCCTCCCGACGCGTCGCCTCCGAATAAACAAAAGAATCCAGTACTCCACGGTCCAACACCAAATATTGATAACCATGAGCAATCGCTTCCAATTCCTTAACCGCCTGCTTCAACGCAATGTAAAGCGTCGAATCTACCGTCTGCCCCTGATTAATCGGAAATGGTGACTCCCGTGCCGTCTCACTCAAAACAATCGCATTATAACCACTTTTCTTCAACTCCGAACAAATGCGGTGAGATAATGTCGACTTTCCACACCCATGGGTCCCCGTAATCAAATATCGATGCACTCGTGCCATATCACTGCCGAAGCTACCCTTATTTTTCAAAATGCAACCTCTTTTTGCAAAAAAGTTTGTTATGGGGCTCCGACTGCCCAGAGGGCTCCGCCCTCTGGACTCCCGCAAGGAGTCCAGACTCCTTGACCTCCTTTGGCGGCCGAGCCTGGCGCATTTTGCGCCAGGCTCAGCCGCAAGGGTCAAGTTTTTTTCCCTTTAGTTAGGCGCCAACCCTATGCAAATTTTGCACAGGGTTGGCGCCTAAAAAATGCACATCTATTTTTTAGTTTTCGCCATCCTCGACTTCATCTTCGACTTCGTTTCCTATGATTATTTCTTCGTCCCCAGATTTATCTCTGATTTCTTCTCGAGCGTTGTGTTGGCAGAGCAATCGAATGATTTGGTTGTATATGTTTATACCCCTTTGATCATGGTTAACTTTGGCCCGTTTTAGGTTGGCAATAGCGCAAACCAATGGTGTCTCTCCGTTATTGTTTGGAATATTGACGTTGGCGCCTAGTTTAATGAGGTTTCTAACCAATTCAAAGCTCGGATATCGAAAGGATATAGCTCTAAGCAGTGCTGTATTCCCTTGATTATCCTGTATATCGGTGTTGGCATCGTGATTTATAAGTAGTTTTGGTATTTTAGAACAGCGATCTATCTCTGAGGAGGGATCAAAAGTTGGGTCCTGTTGCATAACAAATCTGTAATGTCGTTCGGTCAGTTCAGAAATGCGATCCACTAGGATCATCAGTGGGGTATGGCCGTCATTATTTTTGGCATTAGGATTAGCGCCCTTTTTCAATAATAGTTCTGCTATTTCGAATCGATTAAGATTGTCACTGTACATGGCTACGTGTAACGGCGTTACTCCGAAGGCATTTCCCCGGTTGACATCAGCTCCATTGTTAAGGAATATTCTTACCGCTTCTAAAATTCCAGAGGACACCGCGTAGTTCAATGGCGGTTCTCCTTTGCGTATTATTTCGCCCGATTCTGGATCGATAAAGAGTGTTACTTGATTGAGATCTCCGCCTTCTGCTAAAAGCCGTTCAATGAGCGCTTTATCTCCGAAAACCGCCGCCCGGAGCAGCTTATTCCCGGGCGTTTCTTCGGCCTGTTCTTCTTGGGGAATGACTCCAGCCTTTTTATCGGATTCATCGGATACTTCCATACCCAACAACCCATTTCCCAGGCAAAAACATCCCAACATTACATTTTTTATTAGTTTTCTATCCATATCCGAGATGGGATATTTTCTATTTCCGAAAAAATGTCAAATGAATTTATGGAAAAAATAAATCATGGGGGTATTTTTGATTTTTATTTCGCTTTAGTTAGCGGTTGAGAATTTTCAGTTTTATATTTGAACCTCATAGGCAACCCTTAATAGCTCAAAATACTTTTTCGCCAATAAGATTGCTTAGGCTTGAGGGCATTGCTTTCTACAAACATACCAAACCGTGGCAAGGCAGATGAGTGCACTCAGTGACATGTATAATCCAGGCCCGCAGAGCAAATTCAAATGTTCAACCAAAAATTCATTTATGATCAGTGTGCTTCCTCCGAATATTGCCGTTCCCACGGACCAGGCTAAACTGCTTCCGCTGTATTTGGTTCCCGTTTTGAATTGTCGCAGGAGTATGGTAAATGCCGTCGCGGATACGATTGAGTCCAGAACACAGTAAATCAATTGGCCCACTAGGACGCTGGCAAAATTGCCGCTGATGCCTAAGGACATGATCAAAGGACTTAAAATCATTGCCAAAAATAATCCGGAGAAACATAGTTTATATCCATTCGATCGGTCTGCTATGGAGGCGAATATTGGAATTAAAATAGCATCCAGTACGATTCCAATCGTGATTGCCGTTGCCGCTTGCTCATCTGGTAGACCTCCGACACTTACGGCCATGGTCCTGTAGTAAACATTCCCTGTGTAGACGAAAACAGAAACAAATATGGAAAAGGCAGCCGTACAGGCTAAACCCGCTTTATTATGACGCCACGCCGCAGATATCGGAATATTAAATAGTTCGTTGTTTTTCTTGGCCTCGCAAAAGTCATCCGTTTCCTTCATATCTCGGCGCAAATATACCGCAGCCAGAGCAATGACGGCGCTCAATAAAAATGGAATTCTCCATAGGAAGTCGCTGCTGTAAAAAGATATGATCGTTGCAGCAAGGCTGCCCAAGGCCATGCCAGCCGAGGCTGCGAACGAAGTCCAGGAACCGGCCAAAAAAGGACGCCGTTTATCATATTCCGTGAGGAGTACGGTTGCGCCGCTAAACTCTCCACCCACAGCAATCCCTTGGAGCATTCTAAAAATAATCAAAAGAAAGGAGGAAGTACTGCCTATGGTGTCGTAATTTGGTAATGCCCCAATTCCGCAGGTTGCCACTGCCATTAGGAGAAGGGAGCTTACCATCGGAATTCTGCGTCCATATTTATCGCCGATGTGCCCGAAAATAATTGCTCCAACAGGGCGCATAATATAACTCGCAGCAAACACACCGTAAATCTTTAGGCGAGCGAAGTTGGAATCGTCAGCCGGGAAAAATAAACGTGATAAATAATCTGCCATATAGGCAAAGAATGTAAATTCCGCCCATTCCAGCAGGGTTCCGAAATTTACAATAACTACGCTTTTTTTTAAATTCATCGTGGACTATAAATATTTGTTGATTACGTCGTAAGTTCTCGATAAATCATCGTCACTGACGCAATATGGGGGAAATAGATAGATCGTTTTCCCAAGCGGCCGCAGAAAAATTCCATTTTCCCACGCTTTATTGATTATAAAACGAGCTTTGTCCTCGGATTCGACATCAAATGCGGTTATGATACCGATCCTCCTTCTTTTGATTGCGTTAAAAATATCATGATTCCTATGGAATTCAGCGATTCCTTTGATTTTTGCAACGGTTTCTTCCCTTTGAAGAATTTCCAGAGATTTACAGGCGGCGGCGCAAGCGATTGGGTTAGCGGTATAGGAATGTCCATGCAAGAAAGTCTTTTTTCGATCATCAGACAAAAAGGACTCATAAATTTTGTCGGTGGCGATTGTCAAGGCTAATGGAAGAAAGCCTCCGGTAATCCCCTTGGAAAGGCATATCAAATCCGGTAGGATATCGGTATAGTTCATCGCGAACATTTTCCCCGTGCGGTAAAATCCGGTCATGACTTCATCAAATATCACGAGAATGCCGTATTCTCTTACTTTATTTACAAGTCTCTCTAAAAATTCGACCCTATAAAGTCTCATTCCAAAGGATCCCTGTAATAATGGCTCAAGTATAAAAGCGCAGATTTTTTCTCCAATATCCTGCAGAGTTTTTTCTAATTTACAAATTATTTCATTTTCTTTTTCTTCCATTGATTCTGCGCCGTCATAGTACTCGGGGACATCTATCCTAACTGTTTTGAAAAACAACTCAGAAAAAGTCGCATGATATTTGGAATACTGACCGGCGGCACTCATGACCCCAAAGGTATCTCCATGGTAACCTCCTTCCAAGGAAAGAAAAATGTTCCTATTTTCGGCCTCGGCCCCAATATTTTTGAAGTATTGGTAGGCCATTTTCAGGGCAACTTCCACGGCCGTCGATCCATTATCGGAGAAGAAGTATCGGCTTAATTGGGGAGGAACAACTTTTTTGAGATTATCGACTAATCGCTCGGCTGGCTCGTGGGAAAACCTTGTAAAAATGACATGTTCCAACGTTTTGGCTTGGAGGCCTATTGCCTCTGCAATTTCGCGATGGGCATGTCCATGTATATTGACGAACCAGCTGGATATCATATCTAAATATTTCTCTCCATTTTCGGAAAACAAATATGCTCCCTCTCCTCTGACTATCCTTACCGCCGGAGGATCTATTTTTTCTTGTGTAAAAGGTCTCCAAATCATTTCAACACCTCCAGAAATTCGGGTGGCAAAGTCTTACTTTGTAGCGTTCCGACTAAATCTTCGCTCTGGGGAATGACGGAAAGTATCTTCAGCCTAGAAAACTCTTCTATTGTGTTTTTTAGATTATTTTCGATTTTTCCGTTTATGGCGATACCGAGAATATCGATAGCACGACTCCTTAAAACTTCGGAGGTCATCAGCAAATGATTGATCATTCCCAGCTTTGATTTTGCAACGATCAGTACTTTCGCTTCGCAGGTTTTTATGAGATCCACCATGAGAAAATTTTTGGCGATTGGGACGAGAATACCACCGGCTCCTTCAATTACTGTATTGTGTACGTCTATTCCAAATAAATTCCTATCAATTTCGATGCCCTCCAATTTTGAAGCGTCGTATGGAGACAGAGGAGCTTTTAATTTATATATTTCTGGTATTATTTTCGTATAAGGGGAAAGTTTCGCAACCACGTTTTTATCGGAATCATTTCCGGTTTGAATCGGCTTCCAATAATTGGCATTCGTATGCAAACAGAGCCACGCGGAAACCACCGTTTTCCCCACATTGGTATCGGCTCCAGTAACGAAGATATTCATAGAGGACATTTTTTCATTTGCCGGCCAGCTTCCTTCTGAAGTTTAAGGCATACGAGATATACGAATCATTTCTTCAATCTAAGAAAGCTTAAAATACAAGGAGTTATTCTAGAGCTTGTCATCGAACTGACTTAAGGGGAGGTAGCATCTATCATCAGCCACATATAATCTGACTCCACATTTACTATTGTCATAAATTGCAAAACGAAACCGATAAATTTGAGAATGATACAAAAATTATTTAAAAAATAAAAAATAATTACTTGATAAATGCTAAAAACGTTTTACTGTATAGCTGTGGTCGTAGACGGTCTGCGATTTGAATGTATTGAATAAAAAATTAATAGGAAGGGATAATAAAATGAGGAAATTAAATACAAAAAATGTTATTAAGTATATAGCAATAAGTGGTTGTTTCCTTAATACCAGTCATCTTTGCGAGGCGTTTCGTTGGGAGGATATGGATATTGATGCGAATACTGTAGGCGTCAATGCCCAGGACGAGGATAACGAAACACCGCTGCATTGGGCCGTCAGGGCTCGTAATTTCGAAGCTATACAGATATTACTGAATCGAGGCGCTAATGTGAATGCTATGAATCTTTTTGGAGAAACGCCGTTACATGTGGCCGCAAGGGGAGGCGACGTATGGGTCGTCCGAGCGTTGCTGGTTCCAGGTCTTAATATAGATGCTCAAGATAATAGTGGCCAGACACCGTTCCATTTGGCTGTAAGGGAAGATAATTTACAGGTCGTATGGGAATTGTTGCGCCAAGGCGCGAATATAGATGCTCCAAATAATCATGGCGCAACGCCGTTGCATTATGCCGCAAATCAAGGCCACGTAGAGGTCGTAATTGAGTTGTTGAAGCGAGGTGCTAATGTAGATATTAGGGATATGGTCAACCAAACGCCGCTGTATTATGCTGCATGGAATGGTCATGCGGCGGTCGTAGTTGCATTGCTGGAGGGAGGCGCTGATATAAAGGCTACAGATATATTGGGCGCAACGCCACTGCATTGGGCCGCGGGAAAAGGCAACTTATTGGTTGTCATTGAGTTACTGAGTCGAGGCGCTGATATAACTGCCAGGGATAATATTGACAATACGCTGCTTCATTGGGCTGTAGTGGGTGACCGTGTAGCGATCGTACAAGAATTGCTAAACCGAAACGTTGAGGTAAATGCTCGGAATAATAATGGCGCAACGCCGTTGCATATGGCCGCCCAAAAAGGTCACGTAGCGGTCATAGGACTGTTGCGCGCTCGGGACGCTGACGTGAATGCCAGGAATAATAATGGCGAAACGCCGTTAGATGTAGCTTGCAACAAAGCAGTGAGAAACTCATTGAGAAGCAGAAGTTCGATAATGGATTGGGTTAACGCTGCGGCGAGAGGAGCATGGAGAGGTGTGAAATCTTTTTTTTAGTACTCAGGCCATGAGGTACTGGGATACCTAAACATTGGCAAAATTTACGCGGAACGGAGAAAATTTCTCTGTTCCGATTTTTTTGTGTCGTAAATCATGGAATAAAGCCGAAAATCTGGCGGTTGTGTGAGATTTATTAAAAAAATAAAAAATAATTGCTTGACATGAGTTGTGAATTGTGTTTCGAAGAATGCCGTAATTTTAAATGAACAATTTTAAAATATAATTAACAAGGAAATAGTGAAATGAAAAAGTTAAATACAAAAAATATTATTAAGTACGCGGATGGCGAAATTAAGGGGGAAAAATAAAGGCAAAAATAGCTTTTCGCAAACCGGGAGTGGTGTGGAATCGATCAACAGGAACCCCGATTTTTCCTCCCGTTGTGCCCATTGGAAAAACACTTCCGCCTGTCATAGTTACCATTTCGCCGATGGACAGCCTACTTTTTTTCCTGGTCTTCTTA
>JAIRLD010000124.1 GCA_031259665.1 Puniceicoccales bacterium
GCGGATTTAGCGGAAGCTTAGTGGTCAGGAAAAGCGATGATGGGCATTATGACGCTATTGGCATATACAGTGGTCCATTGTTTACGAGCGAAATAAAAAGTTTCATAAAAAATGTAGCACAGTATCATCGAGATTGCTAGATCGTGATTTTGTGTGCAATAAAAAAAATATACAAAAAGCTTGACATAAAAATTTTTCGATAGAATGTATATTTCGCTCATAAGAGAAAGTATATGAATATTATTAATGATAAGTTAAAAAGTACTAAATGGATAAGTGCCATAGTTATCGGAAGTTTGTTTATCGGAACTTTGGTAAATGCTAGTTCAAGGAGGCCGAGACAGGCTGCTGATTCAGGGAGTTTGGTGCGGACTGCTCGTGATTTAATGAGTGAGGAAGAAAGGCAGATTAGTGCTAGGCTTGGGAAGGCATGCTATACGAAGAGGCTAACATCGCAATGGATCAGGAAACTGACAGCGAGAGAGATGGGGTTAATATGTTGGCCTGATATGTACGGGGAGATCTTTTCCATTAGGAAATTGCGAGCTGCAGTAACTGCAGAACAAATTGCAGCCATTCCTGAGGAATTTGTCGATAATATGAATGTTTATGAACTCAGTGGGGAACAACTCAAAGGCGTCACTCCTGGACAGCTTCGAATGGTAGGACAAACCCTAGGCGTAATGCCCGGTGCCCGTTTGCAATTTTTTGAAAAAGTGAAAAAAATTGAAAATAAGTTGAATCCCGAACAGAGAAGAGCATTGGCAATCGCTGAAGAGAGGGTCCGGAGGATGCAAGATCAGGGGATTTAGAGGCAAATGATGAAATTAACCCAACCCAGTGTTAATTATAGGCAGAAACTGGTATAAAAATTTGTACGTAAGTGTTTATTGAATGGATACTTAGGTATGAGTCGAAGGCGTAGATTACGAAAAGGAGTCTTCGCCTGAGCTCGAGGGAGTTTCCGTTGAGCATTGAGTTCGCAATTGCCAATGGTAATGCCGCTGCGATGTGATGTGGGAGTAGATTACTGCCGGGGATTTTGGTTTGGATTTTCTTGAGGACATCAGGACCATTCTATTTATAAATTAGATTTTTGTTTTAAGGCCGAGTTTTTTTAGGGAAAGATATTGATTTTGTGTGCAATAAAAAAAATATACAAAAAAGCTTGACATAAAAATTTTTCGATAGAATGTACATTTCACTTATAAGAGAAAGTATATCCTGGAGATCGAGATGGGCTGCTGATTTAGGAGGTCCGAGACAGGATGCGAGTGAAAGTGGAATGATCCAAGGAAAGCCGATTTCGAAATTAACTAGGCAGGATATATTCGATTATGTAAATACTGGGCATAAGTTAACTCCCCAGATAGTTGCTGGGTTGACGCCTGAACAATTTGCATCAATAGGGGCGGGCAGTGTGTATATTCCGATATTTTCAGATCCGCGCTTGCGAGAAGTTGTAACTCCGGAGCAAATGGAGAGAACTTTTCTTCCTCTCGACTACATGAACCTTTGTTTACTAAATGATGGACAGCTCAAAAGTATACCTCCAAAACACCTTAAAAACTTAGGGAAGAGAGATGAGGAAGGTGAAAGTTTAAAAAACATATGAGAACATAAAGAGAGATTAACTGAAGAACAGCAGGAATCAGTGAAAAAAGCTTTGGATAGATTTGAAAGGACTCAGAAGGTATTTTCCCTGTTGCAAAAAGGTGGGGATATGGATCAAGAAGAAATGATGCGATTGGATCGACAAGGAAATCATATTCGAGTGCATGGAAGGGCACATTGGAGACTGTTATATGTCGCTTGTCAGTGTGGTGCATTTGACTTTGTGTTGTATTTATTGGAGGATAAAAAAAGACTCTCTTCAATGAATGAAATAGATGGAGCGATTGTATTTTTGTACTTTGAAAATTTCAAAAGGCAAGGTATTTGGGGATCTCATCCAGAAAAAGAAAAAAAGTTAGAGGGAATATTAAAAAAACATTTGGAATGTTCTTACCCAGAACGGGAGCGTAAAATAAAGCTTTTGTTCTCCGATAGGTTGAATGAGTGTTGTGAAATAATAAGTGCTTGGATGTTAACTTCGGAAGCAGACTGGCAAAGTTATCCGCCTGAACTCAACGAAGTTATGATACGAAGAAGGTAGATTATTGCCAGTATTTTGGTCTGGATTCCTTATTTTTCCATTTTTTCATTTTCTAGGGTTGTTTTTATTTTTAATTTTTTTTATATATCACAGATATGAACATACTCAGCAGGCAATTGGGAGCTATTCTTATCGTTGCGGGAACGGCGATTGGCGGTGGAATGATTGCATTACCGATTATGGTTGCTAAATTGGGAATCTGATTGGGGATAGTGCTAATGTTTGCCATATGGGTTGTGGCCTATTATACGGCTATTGTCAATATTGAGTTAAATTTACAGGCAGGGAAAGGGTTACCGATTGGGCAACTTGGCGCGTTATTTTCTGGGAAAATAGCTTCTTTGGTGGGCGTAGGATGTTTGAAGCTTTTGATGTTTTCCCTAATGTCCGTTTATATTTATGGCCTAACATCTTTGTTTCGTGAGGTATTTAATTTAGATAGGGAATATTTCCCGGTGGTTGCTTTATTAGTTTCGCTAGGTACGGCATTGATTTTGTTTTTCCCCATACGTTTTCTCGATTACGTCAACAGGGTTTTATTTGTAGGCGCGCTTATAGTTGCAGGGGTTTTGATATTAGTTTTGGCCTGTTCGATCAATGGAAACCACATACCGCTTTTAGTTGGGAAGTACCAGGAATTCAGTTCTTGGAGTATAGTGATTCCGGTTGTTTTTACTTCCTTTGGATTTCAAGTTATTTTTCACACATTAAGTGATTATTGTGATCGGGACAAGGAGGTTTTGGGTAGAGTTTTCTTTTGGGGCAGTCTCATTCCGGCGATTGTGTATATGATTTGGAGCAGTATTATTCTCTGTGCAATTTACGATTGCGATCCTGATTTTTACGCATTAATGGTCGAAGGAAAGATCGATGTTGGCGAATTGATAAAGGCATTGAGTTTAATTTCTGGGTTAAAAGCTATCCGAGTTATGGTTTGGGTTATTTCATTTTTGACCATAGCGACTTCAATATTGGGAGTTGGAATAGGACTATGTGATTCGATAGAATCTTATATCAAGACGAAAAGTAAGCATTCGAAATGGATTTCGATTATCATTGCCGTGGGGTTACCTACCGCCATTGCCATATTTATTCCCGGTGCATTTATTGCGATTCTAGGGTTTGCGGGAATGATACTTTCTGTCCTAGCGATTTTACTGCCTATTTATATTTTAGTCGTTGGGAAATTTAAAAATGTCTATTATACGTCAACGACCAACAAGTTTATGCTGATAGGATCCGTGATTATGGGTATTGTGGTTATATTATGTGAAGTGATCAACATTACTTTTTGATGATATTTTTGGTAATAATTTTTCTAAATTGTGGCCTATCATTATTCTATTCGGTGTGGGTATTGAGATGAAAAACTTACAATTGTATTTGATTTTTCACGATAAAGGCTTATATTTATATATTTGAAGTGGTGAAGGAGCTCATTGATTTGACCGATAAATTGGCTAAAAAGCACGGTTCGTTGGTGCATAAAAGCGTCGCAGATCAATGCAGCAACGTACATTTCGATTATTTTTTTGTTTTTTTTATAACTTTTTCGTTCTTTGTAATGGTTTTGGAACCCTTATTCATTTTCATTTGGCCATAATCCTTGCAAGAATGTTACTGCATCCTGTATTTTTTCGATCGTTATAGGTTCATGTGGTTTACGAAAAGTGGCCAGTATTTCGTCTATCGATAAGCTCGGATTGCAACAAATCAACTGCGTTTATTGTTCCTGTTGTGTATGAATCTAATTTAATTATGCGATTAGGATCGCTACCGATAGATATTTTTCCCTTTTTATAATTAATTTTTTTGTAATTTTTTTTGCTTTTTTGGTAATCCGTTTGATAAAGTTTTAGAAATTCAGGCCATAGATTATCATCCGAAGAGGGTACTTCATCCGAAGAGGGGGGAACAACATTGGCGAAAATGTTCATTAAATACATAAATGGAATCGATTGGCAGGGTATTTTATTTGACTCGCTATTATTGTTGAACCTTTCTTGAAGGGCTCTTAATTCAAAATACATAGAGACATCTTCTTCGCAGCCGGGAAAAGTTTTAGATCCTAGTGGTAGTTGTAATAGATGACCTATTTCATATTCAAGATATTCAGGAATATTATGTTTAAATGGTTTTGTACCTAGAAAGCTACTATCTAGAAGTTTCTGCTTATTTTTTGCAAATGATTTTATTTGCAGGGCGATGCTACCCCTGCTTTTCGGGAACGCCTGTGCCGCGCAAAGGGACGGTTGAGTGTGTGCATGTTGAATTCCTTTTGTACAGATTTTGCACGCTTCTGAAATTGTTTGTTAATCCTTACCCTCTTGTTGCCGTATTGTCGCCGACGCAATACCTTGGAAAAATGACGAACTTCCTTCGTATTTTCTTCCGTCTCAATGGCGCGTAAGTCGGAAAATCTATCGAAGTTCTTACGCGCTGGATGCCTCCCTTCCACATATAGTAGTACCCCAATAAATGCCATGAAATAAATACTCTGCAACCAATATTTTTCCATTTTATTTCCTTGATTTTATTTTTGATTCCCGATGTATCCCGAAAACAAGAAAAAATCCAATGAGTGTAACAACGGGCATGACCAATAGCGCCCATTGAAAATCGCTCGCGCAATCGTTACCTAAAAGATCGAGCAGCCATCCAACAACGGGTTGTAAAATACCGCCCACCAATGAGACAAGCATATTGATCGTTGCAATTGCACTCGCCTTGGCATTTTCCGCATTCTTCTCGATACCTAAAACAAAACAAATAACCTGTGGTGCCGAAACAAATCCAGTTAGAAAAAGACACGCCTTTAAAAATGGAATAGACATGCTGCTCCATAAAATTAAAATGAAAAGCAGTATGGACGCACTCAGTGTGCTGAAAAAAAGTAAGGAACGCTTTTGGCCAGTCTTGTCCGAAAGATACCCCCAAAAAGGTGCCCCAATGAGCCAACCTATATAAATCATGGAAACTACAGAACCCGCATCTTTATTGGAAAGATGATGAACCGTCTCAATGTACTCTTTCCCCCAAAGATCGCCAAAAACAGTTGTTGGCATGTACAAAATTCCTCCGATTAATCCCAAAATCCATGTCTGCTTGTTGCGAATAACCGTAAAAAATGCGGAAAAGGCATGGTTGGGCGCAAATTCCTCAAAATGTGCTTTTTTGCGTTGTTTTTCCCAAATCGGAGTCAATGGTATACAGGCGTAAAGAATAATAAACGAAAAAATACCAAATACACTCGCACCAAACCAACAGTCCTGCCACGTGTAGTGGTCCGCAAAATAGGGAATCCATTTTAACGCTAAAATCGCTCCTAAAAACCCAAGGGCTGTCGTTAAACCCGAAACAAAGGAAAGTCGCTCCTTGTGAAACCATACGGTTGCCAAATACATCACCCCAATGAATCCAAAGGCCGAGCCAAATCCCATTAAAAGCCGACTAATCGCAAATAACCAGACCGAATTCCAAGGGACTAGAATACAAGCGCAGCCGATGGATACAATGACACTGGCCGGAAGCATTATGTGGCGTCCACCAAAGCGGTCCAGCAAAATGCCGGAGAAAATTTGCATCGGCGCATAGATATAGTAATAAATCCCCGAAGCTACTCCAAATGTGCCCGACGAAACGTTGTAATGAGACTGCATCGTTTGAAGCATTGTCCCCGGCATTACCCGGACAAATAATTCGAAAAAATAGAAAAATGCCGCCGCTCCCCAAACAACCCAGGCTATAAATTGATTAGCCTCTTTTTTTCCCTTCGTTTTATATGAACACATGCTGAAAGGTAAGAAATATTTTTATACTTTTTGGCAATCTTATTTTTTCTTCTCCGATTATCTACAGAAAAGTATTGAAAAAATTTTTTGTATACTATCTACTAAACGAAGCATGTGTCTTAAGAAAAGGGAAATTCGGTCGTAGAGGAGGTAAGTTAGTGACATTTTCAATACAGTCTCGACAGAAGTTTTGCGTGAAAAATCGCTTCGGTCTCCACGCTACACCGGCGGCAATGATTGTGAGAATTATCAATAAGTATAAGGATATTGAGGTTTGGGTCCGCAGGTTCGATGAGCAGGTTAATGGGAAAAGTATCATGGGGTTGATGATGCTCGAGGCCTATTGTGGAACGGAACTCCTCTTTATCATCGAAGGCGGCTCCATCACCGAACAGCGTGCTTTAATCGGAGAACTTAAGGAACTTTTTGAGAAAAAATTTTTTGAGGAATAATCCCCGAGAGGGGAATCCCCGAGAGGGGAATCCTTGAGAGGGGAATCCTTCCCCTCTAACCCCTTACAAGGAGTCGTAGACTCCTTGGCCTTGCTACGCAAGGCCCCCCCGCGGCGTTTGGGCCGCGGGGGGGGGGGGGGGGGGGGGGGGGGGTCGGGGTGGGCCCACAAA
>JAIRLD010000008.1 GCA_031259665.1 Puniceicoccales bacterium
ATAAGTATACGTCCATGAGGCTTCGATGCTCCCCCACCTGATGTCTTCATTTAACTTCCACTAGGCTGCGATGCTCCCGCACCAGATGACGGCAGTAAACTTCCAGCAGGCCGCGATGCTCCCGCACCAGATGACGGCAGTGAACTTCCACTAGGCTGCGATGCTCCCGCACCAGATGACGGCAGTGAACTTCCACTAGGCTGCGATGCTCCCGCACCAGGTGATGGCGGCAGTGAACTTCCAGCAGACTGCGATGCTCCCGCACCAGATGGTGGTAGCGGAAACACATCATCTTCTTCATTAAATATAGGTAATCCAGATACATTTCTCCGCAACAACGGCGTCCCAGACGCAGACTTAAATGGCCTATCTGCTATCGGCCGCCTAGGCGTCCCAGGTGCACTTATAGATCGCTTACGTCCTTTTTTCCGCCCGTCTAACCGATGACGTTCCTGAGAAATACTCCACCGCACCCCATAAATTCCTTTGCCATGACCTCTCCTTGGCGACGCCGCTTCCAGAAAACTCCCCAATAAAAAATTACTCAGCACAATAACCCCTAATGTGTTCCAAAAATATTTGCCTATAACATCCATTTTCACAGTTCTTTCTTATACTGATCGGAATATCTCAGGCAATCGTCCGTCTGTCAAGCGTTATTTTTTATTAAAATCACTCTATCCACGACAATAGAAAACATAAAACCTTACCAAAGCAACTGCAAGAATATCAGGAAGCGTAAATAAAAAATCCTAAACCCTATCGAATTGATACCATTTATAAAAATCGACGATTTTCTCCTATGGTTTTCCGCGAAATAAACCGGTAATTGGCTTTAAATCGCACAAAGGATTTACCTAAAATCCACCACAATGTCCTCCACCACCGTACCACGAAAGTCCCATGGATTCCGTAAGAAGCGATTTGCCGCCCTTCGGTAGCGCCTCATAAATTTTGTTGGTCATTGCATTCGTACCATATTTTTTCAAAGCACATCGATCCCCTGTGCCCAAATTGCTGTACCACTCCACATGCCCGTCTAAAAATACAATAAACCCACCTCCATTACTAAATACACCACCCAGGTCAAAATTAATTTTCGAATCAGCCCATGTTCCGGGTGCCGTATTACCATCGCGTAAACCACGGGAATAGGCAATCGGAATTTCGCTAGCATTTTTAAAAAAATCATCGTTGGTACAGCTATCCGATGCAACCATCGCACAAACACTAATCGGAAATCCCCCCTTTCCACGAAAACTGGCACTTACTTTCGCTGACGTTACCTTTCCACCGCCATCTCGCTGAATATCACACATTCTCGTCGGCATCGTTCCTTCGTCCCGGAGGTACTTTCTAAGCCTGTAGTCGAAATCCCAGGCCCATGCGCCAATGGAATTTAAATAGCCCTCCTTCGCTAGGACAGCCGCAATTAACGTGATATCGTAACCGCTTGTTCCATCGGTAACCGCATCCAAATCTTTCCAGCGGATAGGGTGTCCCGTGTCCTCCATGTACTGCCGATAGGCATTCGCAATCGCCCTTAGACTGCTTATCGCTTTTGCTTTCCGCGCCGCCTCACTTAAATGGCTCACTCCCTGGAAAGTAACGGACATCAGTATGCCTAAAACCGCTAAAACGATTACGATTTCTACTAAAGAAAATCCACGACGTTTACGGTGCATTCTCTGCATTCTCGACGGTAATTTCTTGTTCATCCACCTTTTTTCTAACGACCCATTGCTACCTATGTCACGGGTTTATTGGCACCCGCATCTCTCAGCGAAATTTGGATAACTTCTGGTAAATCCGGATCTTTACCATTGCTAAATAGTGGTGCACTGTAAAATCTTACGTTCGGCAACCCTATCGACGTATAACCCAAATCAACGCCCTCGCAATCTTCCAATAATGTAAAATATTGTCCAGCATTACCCTTTCCACCGAAAAAATCAGGAGCTTCGCCGGACTTTAAGCTGCGATAATAAAGGCGTAACTCTCCGACAGCCTTCCCTATCCCCTTTTCGAATACCAACCAACACTGCGTAATACCACCATTATCCTGCTTTATAAATGGCAATGGATTAGAGGATTCCCAATAGAGATGCACATCATTATCGCCGTAAATTGCTTGTAAACCGTTAAGTTTTCTAAAAGTGAGACTCGAATTTCCTTCCAATTTATCTAACCCCATGAGCAGAGAAGACAATTCATTGGATAAAAACCTACGGGTCACAGTTTGCCGATTAAAACTCTCATTCTGCCCACTTCCTGAAACCTTTCTCCAAATTTTCATGTAAGACATTGTTGCTACCAACATCCCTACCAATGCTACTCCCGCGACAACAATCCCTACGAGCATCTCGATTAACGTAAAGCCACTTTTCCTAAATTTCATAACTTGTTCCTACACTATAAATTTTCCCATAAAAAACAATCACAAAAGAAAAGATTCAACGATTCTCCTGATTTTTGAAGAATTTTTGACGGTTTTCATTCGCTGTAAATATCTCTTCACACAAGAAAATATTACATATAATCAAGCATATTATGATGAATGACATCGCATTTCATCCATCGGATTCCATAAATACCTCTCGAATTCCTAGTATACATCCCCGAGGCACAGCTCCAAATAACAAATCGTTGATCACCTACATAATACACTTGACATCAACCGAAAGGGGATAGCCTAATCGAAAATTTTAGGCGGAAAATGAATGGATCAAAGAGATGTGGGATTAAAATCCTGCGAATAGTACTGTTTAGCTTTGTATTACTGTTAAATGCTTGTGCTTCCCTACGCCTCCATAAAATCGATTTCGCCCAAGATAAACTCGTTTTTTGGAATGCTCAGAAAAAAGGGAGCCAATATTTTTAATACCCACGTATCGTCGGAAGATATAAGGACAGCCAAAGTTTACGGAATACGATTTATCCGCCTTGCTCTCGATAAATTTCCCAGTAAAAATCGAGATTTTCTCATGGGGGATGCGGACCATTACCGTTCGCTCGATCCGAATGATTTGATATCGCACCCCGAACGTTTATTCAATGGAGGGGATTGCCCTATCGCCCCGGCTCATCAGAGAGCAATACAAAAGTTGTTGTTTAATCTCAACAACCAGATCATCAGCGCCATAAGAACAATCGATCCCCATACGCCAATCGTAATCGATAGCTCGAACTATGCCGATCTCGGTGCGTTCGAGTACTTGTAGCCCCTTGAAGATCCCCGCACCATCTACGCCTTTCATATGTACGAACCTTACGAATATACCAATCACAGGCATAACCAAGGGCAATATGCTTACCCGGGAGCAATCGCGGAGAAGTATTGGGATCGGGCTGCGTTAGAAGCATACATACAGGCGGCAAACGATTTTCAAAGGCGGCATAAAATTCTATCCAATAGAATTCTAGTCGGAGAATTTGGCTGCCACAGGACGCAAAAGGGCTTATCCCAATATTTTGCAGACTTAATCGCAATCTTTACGGCGAATAATTAGCACTGGGCCTTTTACGCATTTCGCGACAATTGGGATGGAATGGATTACGAACTTGGGGACAAAAAATTGCCCTGGGAGTACTGGCAAGCGCAGGAAAGAGGAGAAGACTTCCCTCTGGAACGGCAACCCGCATGCCCACAATTTGCCGTATTGAAGGACGCACTAAATTAGCCAAAAATTACACAATTTTTTCATTGGCTAAATTGATTTTTTTATGGCAAGTGTGCGTAGCTTCCTGTCCCGCTACCGACACTGCCACCTTCATTGCACTACGGATGGCACGGTGTGTACTCGATCCGTGGGATTTTAGTACCACGCCATTTAATCCCAATAAACTCGCGGCCCCATAGGTTTCCGGATTTAAGCGCTCCTTCAAAGCCGCGAAAACGCCCTTCGATAATACCGCTCCAAACATTCTCAGTGGATTTTTCATAAATTCTTCTTTGATATACGCTTTCAATTGTACGATAAGTGACTCCAATGTTTTGAGCAAAATATTCCCCACGAAACCATCGCAAACGACCACATCCACTTCGCCCTTAAAAATTTGAAACCCTTCGATTAATCCCACGTAATGGATGAGATCACTGATTTTTTTCAAAACTTCATGGGCCATTAAAGTAACCTCATTCCCCTTACCTTCCTCGGTTCCAATCGTCAGTAACCCGATCCTCGGTTTTTCAATACCTAAAACGCGCGTACAATAATCGCCCCCCAAGATCGCATTGTGCATCACCTGCAACGGCGTCGGATTCGGATTCGCGCCCACATCGAGGAGGACGATGTAGTTATTCAGCGTGGGCATGACCGTCGCCAATGC